>CALMCD010000088.1 GCA_937863075.1 uncultured Rhodoferax sp.
CAGACCCTTGAAGGGCGTTACCCATAATCGACACCGTACCAGTCGGTGGGGTGTTGGTGGGCGGAATGGTGGTGAAGTTATAGCTTGTTGTGCCAGCATACGCATTACCTTGTGTATCCGTCACGGTTCCCGATGCCAGTTCTATTTTATAAACGGTATTTTTGGATAAATTGTCGGTGGGGTTAATAGTAAGGACACTGCCAGAAATACTCAAATTCGTGCTATCCGCCGCATTATAAGTTTCAATGGTTGCCCCGGCATTGGTTTTCAGTGTGATTACACCTGTACCACGTTGAATCGTTTCATTGAAAGTAATAATGATATTGCTGTCAATGGCAACTTGGGTGGCTTCATCGGCAGGGCTAAATTGCGTTGCTTGCGGGGGCGTTGTATCGGACGGGTTTATGATAGAAGGGCCACTGGTAGAATTGAGACCCAAAGTACCCCGTAAACCATCTTTTCCATATAACCAATTCAATGTCAAAATATCATACGATTGGAATTCTGATTTAACGCTACCCGCTGCGGTATACGACATCACCGTATTATTGGTATTGTCTTCGCTCGTAGGAAGTTTGGTGGTTCCCTCAAACGGATGTCCCAAACCCATTGCATGACCCATCTCATGCAATAATACCTCGTAACCACTTGATCCCAGCGTAGGGTTGTTATTTATATTAAAAAATTCTACATTATCCAAATAAACATAGGCTTCTGCATTGTATGAAACAAGTTCATTCGTTGTGGGATTAGAACTACCTAATTCCGATGCCTGACACAGCCCAGCAGTGTATGTGCCAACAATATTAATATTAGCAAAATGGAAATCAGCCGATGCACTATCTGGTTTTTCCTCAAAAGTAATTCCAGTAATGGATGAGATATGACTAATAATACTGATAGCAGCAGTTTTTTGTGTGGAATTAAATGCCGTTGCGGAACCAGAGAATGATGCTCCAGATGGAGAGGCTTCATCTGTAGTTATATGAAAAGTATAATAAAGCGTGGTACGCTCGGGTAATATGTAATTCCAATCTATTGTACTGTGTAAAAGTGAATTGACACGAGAATCAGTGGAATAGCGAAGGGTTGAAACATCCAATGTTGTTGGCATAAATAACCTTTAATAAAAACGCATTTAATTCTTGAATACCAAACATCTAATAACACGCCCACCCCAGCGCAAGCTGGTGGGGGTGATTTTTGCAGCGGGTGACGTGGGCGCAACCCGTGTCGCCGAACATATGGTCTAAATGATCTTCGGAATCGAGTTGAAAGACCAGTTCCATCGTTTCACCGCATTCGGGGCATTGGGGGTATTCCACGCCCTGCACCCAGTAAGGCCAGCCACCCAATTTGTCGCCAGTTTGAGGGTAGCTGGGGTCTTCGGATAATTCGCAGCCTAAATCGCTGGCTTCTTCGGGGTTGGGATAATCGTCGACCGCTTCCCAGCCGGTGATCGCTTGGTTGCCGATGCGTGAGGTTTGTTCATCGTCTGGCAATACATCCGGCAAAAGGCGCAGGATGTGGCTTTTAGAAAACGGTTCCCAATCGTCACACGCGGTGCAGTACCAGACCTGCAACACCCCTTGATGCCGGTGAAAATCGGGCGGCAAATCAGCGGGCAGATGGGTGCTATTCAGGTGCAGGAACAAATCCATCGGGCTTTGGCATTGCGGGCATTCCAGCGGCTGGGGCGTGGTGCGGGGCGTATGGTCGTCGGTGACGGGTTTCCAAGCGGTTTTGCGATGGGCGGCGAGTTGGGGGAGTGATTGCGGTAAGGTCATAGTGTCACCCATGATAATCACGCTTCCTGCCTTTTGAAAGGGTCGTTAATGCCCAATGCACCAATTATTACTGTTACCCCGCAGTCGCACCACTTCACGCAGCCTTTGATACTGCAAAGTGGCGCGGTACTGTCGGAATATTCTTTGAGTTTTGAAACTTATGGCACGCTCAACGCCACGCGCAGCAATGCGGTGTTGATTTGCCACGCTTTGAACGCCTCCCACCACGTTGCTGGCGTTTATGAAAATACGCCGAAATCCGAGGGCTGGTGGGACAACATGATTGGCCCGAATAAACCCGTCGATACGAATCGTTTTTTTGTGATTGGCGTGAACAATCTCGGCTCGTGCTTCGGTTCAACGGGGCCGATGCACATCAACCCCGCCACGCAGCAAATGTATGGCGCGGATTTTCCGGTGGTGACGGTGGAAGATTGGGTCAATGCCCAAGCCCGTTTGCTGGATGTGCTGGGTATTGAAACGCTCGCCGCCGTGATGGGGGGCAGTTTGGGGGGGATGCAAACGCTGAGTTGGACGCTGCAATTTCCCAATCGGGTACGCCATGCGGTGGTGATTGCCAGCGCCCCGAACCTCAACGCTGAAAATATCGCGTTTAACGAAGTCGCACGCCGCGCCATTACCACCGACCCCGATTTTCATGGCGGGCATTTTTACCAGCACGGCGTAAAACCCAAACGCGGATTGCGCATCGCCCGCATGATTGGGCATATCACGTATTTAAGTGATGACGTGATGAATGAAAAATTCGGTCGCCAATTGCGCAATGCGGTGAAAACCAATCCTGAAGGATATAAGTATTCGACGCAAGATGTGGAATTTCAAATAGAAAGTTATTTGCGTTACCAAGGCGATAAATTCGCTGAATACTTTGATGCCAATACCTATTTATTGATAACCCGTGCTTTGGATTATTTCGACCCCGCACGCGCCTTTGGTGGTGATTTAAGCAAAGCCTTTGCACGCGCCACTTGCAAATTCTTATTGGTGAGTTTTACGACCGACTGGCGATTTAGCCCACAGCGCAGCCGCGAACTCGTCCGCGCCCTGCTCGATAACCAGCGCGATGTGAGTTACGCCGAAATCGACGCACCGCACGGACACGATGCCTTCTTGCTGGAAGATGCACGCTATATGGCGATTGTCCGCTCTTACTTCGATAGCATTGAATCTGCTTTAACCGTACCGTTGGAGGCATCCGTATGAGCGATTTTTCCACCTTAAACGCCTTGGCAGAATTAGTGCCAAAGGGTTCGCGCGTGTTGGATTTAGGCTGCGGCGACGGTGCGATGCTCGCCCATTTGTGCGAACTTCGGGGCTGCACGGGCTACGGCGTAGAAATCGACGATGCCAACGTCCATGCCTGCGTGCAACGGGGCGTAAACGTCATTCAGTTGAATTTAGACGAGGGTTTGGCGATGTTTGGCGACCAATCGTTTGATGTGGTGCTGCAAATCGACACCCTGCAACATCTGCGCAATGCCGAGGTGATGCTGCGTGAAACCGTGCGCGTGGGGCGATTGGGGATTGTGGCGTTTCCGAACTTTGCACACTGGCCGAACCGCCTAAGCATCCTCAAAGGCCGAATGCCCGTCACCCGCCGCCTGCCCTACCAGTGGTACGACACGCCCAATATCCGCGTCGGCACGCACGCCGATCTAGCACGTTTGGCCGCACGCAACGGCCTCAAAGTGAAAGATAGCTTCGGCCTGCAAAGCGGTGCAATGGTGCGATTTTTACCGAATTTATTGGCAGGAACTTCGGTTTATCAATTAACGCGGTGATGCAATGCGGGGGGGCAATGTCCCCTTTCATCAATTATCCTACTGTCCAACCATCCATCCATTAACCACCCCTGAAAGTGCATCATGTCTGAAAACTGGAAATTTGAAACCCAATCCGTTCACGCGGGTTACAGCCCCGACCCCACGACCAAAGCCTGCGCCGTGCCGATTTACCAAACCGTTGCCTATGCGTTTGATAACGCCCAGCATGGCGCGGATTTGTTCGATTTGAAAGTAGCGGGCAACATCTACACCCGCATCATGAACCCGACGCAAGACGTGCTGGAAAAGCGCGTTGCAGCTTTGGAAGGCGGTATTGCGGCGCTAGCGCTGGCTTCGGGGCAAACGGCGGTGACCTACGCGATTCAAACGATTGCTGAAGCGGGCGATAACATCATCGCCACCACCGCGCTTTACGGCGGCACGTACAACCTGCTGGCGCACACGCTGCCGCAATTTGGCATTACCACCCGTTTTGCCGATGCGCGCGATTTGGCAAGCTGGGAAGCGCTGTTTGACGAGCGCACCAAAGCCGTTTTCATCGAATCCTTGAGCAACCCGCAAGGCGCGGTGAGCGATATTGCCGCCATCGCTGAAATCGCCCATCGCCACGGTGTGCCGCTGATTGTGGATAACACGGTGGCTACACCGTGGTTGCTGCGTCCGTTTGAACATGGCGCGGATATTGTGGTGCATTCGCTGACCAAATACCTCGGTGGACACGGCACGAGCTTGGGCGGCGCGATTGTCGATAGCGGCAAATTCCCGTGGGCGGAACACAAGCAAAAATTCAAGCGACTAAACGAACCCGATGCCAGCTACCACGGCGTGGTGTATACCGAGGCGCTGGGTGCAGCGGCGTATATCGGACGGGCGCGGGTTGTGCCGCTGCGGAACTTGGGCGCGGCAATTTCGCCATTCAACGCCTTTTTGATTTTGCAGGGCATTGAAACGCTTTCGCTGCGCATGGAACGCATCAACGACAACGCCTTAAAAGTCGCGCAATTCCTGCAAAACCATCCGAACGTCAGCTGGGTGAGCTACGCCGCGCTGCCGAATCACCCCGACCACGCTTTGGCACAAAAATACTTGGGCGGCAAGGCTTCGGGCTTGCTGACCTTTGGCGTGAAAGCCGCAGCCGGCGAAGGGCATGATGCTATACGTGCAGCAGGCGCGAAATTCTTGGATGGCTTGAAACTCTTTACGCGCTTGGTCAATATCGGCGATGCCAAATCCTTGGCAACCCATCCCGCATCGACCACGCACCGCCAGTTATCACCCGCCGAACTCGAAAAAGCCGGAGTCCCCGAAGATGCTGTGCGCCTTTCCATCGGCATTGAGCATATCGATGATTTGTTGGCGGATTTGGAACAAGCGTTGGCGTAATTACCTTGGTGGCTGTTATCCACGCATGGCATCGTGACCCATAAAAAAACCCCACAAGGGTCTTTCGACTTCTTGTGGGGTTTTTGGTCGCCCGCAGTTTAACGCCCGTAAGCTGTCTCTCCGTGGGAGGAAATATCCAAACCTTCGCGTTCGGCTTCTTCTGTTACACGCAGACCAATGGTCTTATCAACGATGAAGTAGGCGGCATACGACACCACACCCGACCACACCACAGTAACCAGAACCGCTTTTGTTTGTGTCCACACTTGGGCTGCGATAGAGTAATCGGCTTGGGTAATAGCAGTTGCTGTTACCCAGTCGGCTACATAGCCGGGGCCACCCAGTGCGGGGGAGTTGAACACACCCGTCAAGATAGCACCCAAGATACCGCACACACCGTGTACGCCGAAGACATCCAAGCTGTCATCTGCACCCAGCATTTTCTTCAGGCCAGTCACGCCCCACAATCCGGCAAAACCGGAAATGAGACCGATAGCTAACGCACCACCGATGCCGACGTTGCCAGCTGCTGGTGTAATCGCTACCAAACCAGCCACCGCACCGGATGCAGCACCCAGCATCGAAGCCTTGCCTTTGTGAATCGCTTCACCAATCGACCAGCCCAACACCGCCGCCGCTGTCGCACCGAAGGTATTGATGAAGGCCAACGCTGCAAAACCGTTGGCTTCCAGCGCGGAACCGGCATTGAAACCAAACCAGCCCACCCACAGCAAGGATGCACCAACCATCGTCAATGTCAGGCTGTGAGGAGCCATGGATTCACGGCCATAACCGATACGTTTGCCGATGAAGTAAGCTCCGACCAAGCCTGCAACCGCTGCATTGATGTGTACCACCGTACCACCCGCAAAGTCCAATGCACCCCACTGCCAGATCATGCCGGCACTTGCATTGAGCTTCTCGACCAAATCGGCCGAGGTGTAAGCATCAGGGCCAGCCCAGAACCAAACCATGTGGGCGATAGGCAAGTAGCTGAAGGTGAACCACAGTACCATGAATGCCAGCACGCCAGCGAACTTGGCACGTTCTGCAAACGAACCCACAATCAGCGCACCCGTAATACCCGCAAAAGTCGCTTGGAAGGCGGCAAATACGATTTCAGGAATCACCACGCCTTTGCTGAAGGTAGCAGCGTTGCTAAAGGTTCCGGCTGCGTTGTCCCAGATGCCTTTCATGAACAGGCGATCCAGTCCACCGATGAAGGAATTACCTTCCGTGAACGCCAAGCTGTAGCCGTAAACAAACCACAACACCACGATCATGGAGAAGGTCACCATCACCTGCATCAGCACCGACAGCATATTCTTGCTACGAACCAAACCGCCGTAGAACAATGCCAGTCCGGGAATGGTCATCAAAATCACCAACAAGGTCGATACCATCATCCACGCGGTATCACCCTTATTCGGAACCAAAGCCGGTGCAGCCGATGCCACCGCAGCAGCGGGTTCAGCGGTTTGTGCCAAAGCAGCTGCGCCAGTTGCCAACAACCCTAGCGCAATAGGCGCTAATTGAAGTAGTTTTTTCACAATGCATCCTCGCCAGCTTCACCCGTGCGGATGCGAACCACTTGTTCCACATTCGTCACGAAAATTTTGCCATCGCCAATTTTTCCGGTACGGGCTGCACCTTCAATCGCTTCGATAACGCGACTGACTCGATCATCGGCTACAGCGGCTTCGATCTTCACTTTGGGCAGAAAATCAACCACATACTCTGCGCCGCGATACAGCTCGGTGTGACCCTTTTGGCGACCAAA
>CALMCD010000089.1 GCA_937863075.1 uncultured Rhodoferax sp.
ACCCGCCCCAGCGCAAACACCGAATTGGGTGTTCCGGGTTGCAGAATGCTGGTGCGGGGTTTGGCAAAAATGCCTTTTTGCGGGGCTTTGCGTTCTTCGACTGCGAAGCCTTTGGCTTTTTGCTCATCCGCCAAGTTTTGCAGGGTTACGCCTTGCAGGTAGTTCAGCACGGTGGATTGCACGGCATCCCACAAATCTTGCGTCATGGCTTGGGCGCTGGCGGATGTTTCGCGCTGTAGCTCTTTCTTGGGGGCGCTGGTTTCGTCTTCAATCGCGCTCAAAATATCGGCAACGGAAATAGATTCGGCGTGGCGTGCCAGTGCATAGCCACCACCGGGGCCGCGCGTGCTTTCCACCAAACCGTGGTGGCGTAGACGGGCAAACATTTGTTCGAGGTACGACATTGATATACGGTGGCGTAATGCCAGCTCCTGCAACGGCACGGGGGTGCTGGTTTGTCGCAGCGCCAAATCAATCATGGCGGTGATGGCAAAACGGCCTCGGGTACTTAATCGCATGGCAAAACTCCTTTTGTATCCTTCTGGATGTGGCATTGTCTCTTAATTTGCACGATTTTTCGTTTTACTTGCAAACCACACCAAAAATAGTACGGGCACTCCCAAAAGTGCCGTGCTGGTGAAAAATGGGCCGTAGCCGAATGCGTCCACAAACTCGCCGGAATAGCCCGCAATGAACTTGGGCAACAGCAGCATCATGGAACTAAACAGGGCGTATTGGGTGGCAGAGTAGTTCACATTCGCCAAATTCGACAAATAGCCAATGAACGCTGAGGACGCGATGCCGCTGGCCAGATTGTCAGCAGAAATCACAAAAATCAGCGCCGTGACGTTATGCCCCACGCCCGCCAACCAAACGTACAGCAAATTGGTCGCGGCACTCATCACCGCGCCCAACATCAGCAGCCGCATCACGCCAATGCGCAGCACCAAAGTACCTGCCAGAAATGCGCCGACCAAGGTCATGATGACCCCGTAGATTTTGGTGACGGCAGCAATTTCTTCCTTGGTGAAACCCATATCCACGTAAAACGGGTTCGCCATCACACCCATCACGACATCGCTGATGCGGTAGGTGGCGATCAACGCCAACAATAAAACCGCCTGCCATTGAAAACGCCGAATAAAGTCAGCAAACGGTTCAACCAAGGCGCTTTGCAGCCAATCGGCGATATTTTTGGCGGGCGGAATCGGGCGGGGGATGGGTTCGTGTGAGAACAAAACGGTTAAAACCCCGGGCAACATACTCACTGCCATCAGCAGGTACGCCGTTTGCCAATCCGCCCACGCTGCCAGCCACAACGTTCCCGCCCCCGACCAAATCATGGCGAGCCGATAACCCATTTGGTAGACCGCCGAGAGCGCGGTTTGGTGATCGGCATCGGCGGATTCAATCCGAAAAGCATCCAAGGCAATATCCTGCGTTGCCGAAGCAAACGCCACCGCCAGCGCACACCAGACGACGGGCGTGAGGCTTTGGCGTGGGTCGGTCATCGCCATACCGATGAGTGCGATCATGATGCAGCCCTGCGCCAGTATCAGCCAACTGCGCCTGCGTCCGAGTAGGCGTGTCAGAATCGGAATCGGGAGTCTGTCAACCAAAGGCGACCAGACCCACTTAAAGCCGTATGCCAATCCGACCCAACTCAAGTAGCCGATGGTGCTGCGGTCGATTCCCGCTTCGCGTAGCCAAAAACTCAATGTGCCAAACACCAGCAAAAGCGGTAATCCGGCAGCAAAACCCAGCGACAACATGCGCAATGAAGCGGGTTCGGCATAAACTTTGAAGGAAGTTATCCAAGAAGTTGCCCAAGAAATCCACATCAACATGAAGAAAGACCTTTTATGTACTGCAAAAAAATACTGATTACTGCCAGTATGGCTGTATTGATGGTGCCAGCCCTCGCACGGGAGGGGGTGGATGTGGGAAAAAATTCCGCCTTCACCAAGCTCGTGCCGGCTGAATCGGTTGAAAAATCGTCCGCCATGCAATACCAGCAAACCATGAGCCAAGCGAATGAGAAAAAAGCGCTCGCTCCCGATAACCACCCACAAGTGATACGCCTGCGCACCATTTCACAAAAACTGATCCCGTTCGCGCTGGAATGGAACCCCCGCGCCAAGGATTGGAAGTGGGAAGTGAACCTGATTAACTCCAAGCAGATTAACGCCTACTGTATGCCGGGCGGGAAAATCGCTTTTTATACTGGCATTTTGGAACAATTACAGCTCACCGATGATGAAGTAGCGATGGTCATGGGGCACGAAATCGCCCACGCCCTGCGCGAACACGCCCGCGAGCGCATGGGAAAAAGCGCGGTTACCAATGGCGGTGCGCAGATTCTGGGCGCGATTGTGGGGCAAAAATACGGCATTGACCCGAACATTACCAATATGGCTGCTGGCGGTGCGGCGAATTTGCTGACGCTGAAATTCAGCCGTGGCAATGAATCAGAGGCCGATTTGGTCGGCATGGAACTCGCCGCCCGTGCGGGTTACGACCCCCGCGCAGGCGTGACGCTGTGGCAAAAAATGAGCGCAGCCAATAAAGGCGCACCCCCGCAATGGCTATCCACCCACCCCAGCGGCTCAACCCGTATCAAAGACATTGAAGATAATTTACCCAAGGTGATGCCGTTGTATGAGAAGGCA
>CALMCD010000090.1 GCA_937863075.1 uncultured Rhodoferax sp.
AATTTGCCTAAATTTTAAGGGTTCGTCATGCAGTTAAGTTCCGAACAAAAACGACAGATTGCTTGGTTATTCATCGCCTCCCTGTTAGGGTACATGGCGTGGTTGCTGATGCCCGTGCTAACGCCCTTTGTGGTGGCACTGGTGTTGGCGTATGCGCTGACTCCCGTGGTGAATTGGTTGGATCGGCTCGGCAAAGGGCGAATCCCCCGCGTATTGGTCGTGGTGATTGTGGAATTGTGCTTACTCTTGGTGATAACCGGAATTTTTTTGCTGATGGTTCCTATCATCGCCAAAGAATTGCCCTTGATGCGTGAACAGTTACCCACGATGATGGACAGTGTGAACACCGCCATCAAGCCGTGGCTGGCACAATGGGGGCTGAACTGGTCGCTCAACGGGACGAATTTGAAAGCGTTTGTGCTGAAATACTTGAGTACCAATGTGGAAGATGCAACGGCCTCGCTGCTCACGTCGCTCAAAATGGGGGGGAGTGTGGCGTTCACGGTGGTGGGTAATGCGGTGTTGATTCCGGTCGCGCTGTTTTATCTGCTGATGGACTGGGAACGCATCATGACCCTGCTGCATGAATTGATTCCGCCCCGTCTGCGCGGCAACGTGGAAAATTTCTTAACCGATGTCAATGCTATTTTGGGTCAATACATGCGCGGGCAACTGCTGGTAATGTTGATTCTGGCGGGGTTTTATAGCCTCGGGCTGACCTTATTTGGGCTGGATTTGGCGTTACCCATTGGCATTTTTACCGGATTGGCGATGTTCGTGCCGTATGTGGGCTTTGGGGTGGGGCTGGTGTTGGCACTCTTTGCGGGGCTGTTGCAATTTACCGCTGCCAAAGGTTTAGCCCCTACCTTGTTGATGATCAGCGTGGTTTACGGGGGCGGACAGTTGTTGGAAAGTTTCTTCCTCACCCCGCGCTTGGTGGGCGAACGCATTGGGCTGCATCCGCTGGCGGTAATTTTTGCGTTGCTGGCGTTTGGGCAGTTGCTGGGCTTTGTGGGCGTGTTGATTGCGCTTCCGGTCAGTGCGGTCTTGCTGGTAGCGATTCAGCGGCTGCGTCAAGGTTACCTCGCCAGCCCACTCTACAACGCCCACTGAATACACCCAATACTTGAAATAATTGGAATGATGGAAATGAATACCCAGAAGAATACCCCGAAAGAAACGTGTACCAAACCACGTATTACCCTGTTTGATTTGGATAGCACCCTCTTGCCGATTGATTCCGACCACGCATGGGGTGAATTTACCATTGCCCTCGGCTGGGTCGATGCACTGGAGTTCAAATCGCGTAACGATGATTTTTACGCCCAATATCGGTCGCAAACGCTGGATATTGCCGAATACATCCGCTTCACCACCACGGCGATGCGGCAGCAAGGCACGATTAAATCCATCGCCGCCCATGCCCTGTTTATGCACGATGTGATTGACTTGGCTATTCAAAAACCCGCCATTGAGTTGGTGCAAAAGCATTTGCGTGAAGATGCCGCCGTCGTCATTGTGACCGCTACCAATGAATTTGTAACCCGCCCGATTGCCACCGCGTTTGGCGTACACGAACTCATTGCCGTGGAGCTGGAACGCGACCCCGCAAC
This sequence comes from uncultured Rhodoferax sp., assembly GCA_937863075.1. Classification (GTDB taxonomy): domain Bacteria; phylum Pseudomonadota; class Gammaproteobacteria; order Burkholderiales; family Burkholderiaceae_C; genus Allorhodoferax. The sequence goes on from CALMCD010000090.1 coordinate 1,614, forward strand.
GCAGGAATGGACGGGTGAAATTCGTGGCACACCCTCTTTCCGTGAAGGAAAAATCACGCGCGTAGCAGAATGGCTGCACGCACGCGGGCTGGATTGGGATGGCGTTCACATCACGTTTTATTCCGATTCCATGAACGATTTACCGCTATTGGAAAAAGCCCAAACCCCCATCGCCACCAACCCCGACCCCCAATTACGCGCCTTGGCCAAAGAACGCGGTTGGCAGGTATTGGATTTGTTCGGATGATGAAAAATCTGCTCAAGCGGTGGTTTGGCGGCAATGCTCCGACGGTGGCGGCAACGGCGGTGGATGTGCCAGCGTTGTATCAACAAGCCTTTGCCTTGCACTCCAGTGGACGTTTGGACGAAGCCCAGCAGCACTATCATGCCGTGTTGCAGCACGCACCACAGCATGTTGCTGCCTTGGCAATGCTGGGGACGATTGCATTGCAGCGCGGTGATGCAGCGGCGGCGTTGCCGTGGATTGCCCAATCGTTAGCAGTGGACGACCATCAGCCCGAAGCGTATTGCAACCAAGGCTTTGCATTGGCGGCACTCCAGCGACCGGAAGAAGCGTTGCAAAGCTACGAACGCGCGATTGCATTGAATCCTGAGTTTGCCGAAGCCCATGCCAATCGCGGCAATGTGCTGCGCGATAGGCAGCGGCCGGAAGAAGCATTGCAAAGTTACGAACGCGCGATTGCATTGAAACCCGAGTTTGCAATGGCGCACAACAGTCGCGGCACGGTGTTGAAAGAATTGGGCGAACGCGATCAAGCCTTGGCGAGCTACACACAAGCCATCGCCCTTTTTCCGAATTACGCCGAAGCGCATTACAACAAGGCGCTGTTGTTGCACGAATCGCTGCAATTAGAACCCGCGCTGGCGCACTACGATCAAGCATTGGCTTTGCAAGCAGGGTATGTCGATGCGGTTTGGAGTAAAGCCCTGTTGTTGATTTTGCACGGGCATTATGAAGAGGGCTGGAAGCTGTACGAAGTGCGTCGCCAAAGGCCGGAGATGCAATTCAATTACCCCGCTTACCCGCAGCCCTTGTGGTTGGGGGATGAGCCGTTAGCGGGTAAAACGATTTTGGTGTACGCCGAGCAAGGCTTGGGCGATACCATCCAGTTTTGCCGCTACCTTCCGCTTTTGGAAGCGCAGGGCGCACAGGTGCTGCTGATGGTGCATCCGCCGTTGGTTCCGTTGTTGAAAACGCTCCAAGGCCATTTCCGCTGGGTGCGCTCCGGTGACAATTTGCCACCGTTCGATTACCATTGCCCCCTCTTGAGCCTGCCGCTGGCTCTGCAAACGCGCAGCCTTGCCGATATTCCGGTCACCATTCCCTATTTGGCGGTGGATACGGTCAGGCGCTTGCGTTGGCAAAAGCGGTTGGGGCCGCGCACGGCGTTGCGTGTGGGCTTGGTGTGGTCGGGTGCGGCAGGGCATTTGGATGACCGCAATCGCAGTCTGGCACTCACCCAGTTGCAGCCCTTGTTGGCGTTGGCGGATGAAAATTCGGGTGCGGGGGTGGAGTTTCATTCCCTGCAAAAAGACCTGCGGGAAGCCGATAAGGTAACCCTGAATACACTATCCTTTATCCACCAACATTCCGATCAGTTGCACGATTTTGCCGAAACAGCGGCGTTGGTGGAGCAGATGGATGTCATCGTTTCGGTCGATACCTCGGTCGCGCATTTGGCGGGGGCGTTGGGTAAACCGGTGTGCATTGTGTTGCCGTATTTTCCCGATTACCGTTGGCTGCTGCACCGTTCGGACAGCCCTTGGTATCCCACTGCCACATTATTCCGACAACCCCAGCGCGGGGATTGGAATAAGGTAATTGATGAAGTGACACACTTCATCCAGCAATTCAAAGATAACAAAGATAACAAAGATAAAAAATAATGATTAAAAAACTCATTACCAGCCTACTGGATAAGGCCAGAGGCAAACGCACGCAGCCCCGTTTTGGCAAGCGCGTGGATATTCCCGTTGCCACGCATGGCATCAACCCCGCTTTGGTCGATAAACGCGCTTCGGACGTGGTGCAAACTTTGCACAAAGCCGGATTTGAAGCCTACATTGTGGGCGGTGCGGTGCGCGATTTGTTGGTGGGGCTGGAACCCAAAGATTTCGATGTGGCGACCAATGCCACGCCGGAGCAGGTGAAAAATCTGTTTCGCCGTGCTTTCATCATCGGGCGGCGGTTTCGGATTGTGCATGTCGTCTACGGGCGTGGGCGCGAGCATGAAGTGATCGAAGTATCGACTTTCCGCGCCCATCTGGACAATGCCGCCGCCGAACAAGTTAGCGGCAATGAAAAAACCAGCAAACACGCGCTGGCAGGCATGACGCACGCGGTCGATTCCAGCGGGCGCGTATTGCGCGATAACGTCTGGGGGCCGCAGGATGAAGATGCCACGCGCCGCGATTTCACCATCAACGCCCTGTATTACGACCCGCAAACCCAAATCGTAGTGGACTACCACCACGGTTATGAGGACGTGAAAAAGCGCGTCATCCGCATGATTGGCGACCCCGCCACGCGCTACCGCGAAGACCCTGTGCGTATCATCCGCGCGATTCGTTTCTCGGCTAAATTAAGCGCTTCTGGCTTTGCGATGGAACCCAAAACCGTTGCACCGTTGCAAAAATCGCTCGGTTTACTGGCGGATGTGCCACAAAGCCGTTTGTTTGATGAAATGCTCAAATTGCTGCAAACGGGTCATGCGCTGGCTTCCATCACCCAGTTGCAAAATCTGGGCATGGCGCGGGGCATTTATCCGTTGTTGGATGTGGTGGTGGAGCGTTCCGAACAGCCGTTTATCAGCGCCGCCTTGCGCGATACCGACCGCCGTGTGGGGGAAGGCAAGCCCGTTGCGCCCAGCTTTTTGCTGGCGTGCGTGCTGTGGTCGGATGTGCGGGACGGCTGGGATCGGCGGATGCAAAACGGCGAGAAAAACCACCCCGCGCTCATGGATGCGATGGACGATGTATTCCACTCCCGTATCGGCGATGTATCGGGTGGCGGCAAGCTCGCAGGCGATATGCGCGAAATTTGGATGATGCAGCCGCGTTTCGAGAAACGTATCGGAAGTGCGCCGTTTGGTTTGGTCGAGCAAGCGCGTTTTCGGGCCGCCTTTGACTTCATGCGCTTGCGGGCAGAAATCGGCGAAGTGGATGAAGTGTTAGCCGATTGGTGGCAAGAATTTAGCACCGCCAGCGATGCCATTCGCCAAGACATGGTGGATGAAATCCGCTTTGAACAGCAGCAGCGCAAGAAGCCGCCCCGCGTGCATCGTGCCGCACCCGTAGCCGTGGCAGACCCGCGCCCCATCGCCATGCCGGAAGCCAGCGTCGAACCTGCGGACGAGTCCGCCACCGCACCCAAAAAACGCCGCCGCCGCCGCAAACCCAATGCTACCGATGGCGCACCTACGCCACAAACGCTACCAATCGAATAGCATTCTTTTCAATGAATAAAAGCGTTACAAGCCGTTTTAATAGTTGGGCTTATATCGGGCTGGGTGCGAATTTGGGCGATATGTCCGCTACGTTGCGCAGCGCGGTCGAACGCATTGCGCAGACCAACGGCATCCACGTCACGGCGCAATCGTCGTTGTACCGCACTGCCCCAATTGATTCGGGTGGCGGGGATTATTTGAACGCCGTTATTCAAATCCAAACCCATTTATCGCCCTTGGATTTATTGGCGGTTTTGCAAAGTATTGAAAATGCAGCGGGGCGCGAACGCCCGTATCGCAATGCGCCGCGCACTTTGGATTTGGATATTTTATTATTTAATGATGAAATAATCCATTTACCCAATTTAATTATTCCGCATCCGCGAATGGCTGAACGCGCTTTTGTGTTGATTCCGCTGCATGAAATTGC
>CALMCD010000091.1 GCA_937863075.1 uncultured Rhodoferax sp.
AACCCGCTTGGGTACTGCACGGGCATGGAATAACCCGCGAACGGAACCATACGCGCACCGAGTTCGATGTGCAAGGCATTCAAGGGGGTGGTTAGTAAAGAAGAATCAGAGGCAGACATGGAACACTCCACAAAGAAAGGGCAATCAATCATCACAATAATTGCCCCCGCTGTCCGCTTTACCTGAGAGATTCGCCGCCGCAATTGAAGCTACGGTTTGCTCCTTCGGTGGATACTTTTTCGCGTGGGCGAAAAGTACCTCTCTCCAGTGGGGATACGTCCTTCGCTCATGGGTTCATGAGCGGAAAGGGCGTTTGTCAGTCCTTTTGCCTGAGCGTTACACTGCGCCTTCGGCGGTCACACGGGTGACTCTCTCCTGACGTTTCATCCACGCCCCTAGCGGAGCGGAGTTAATCACGCAAAGTTATTCAACTTTGGCTTTTTGGCGCAAATCTTCCTGATATTTTTGGATTTTTTGCTGTTGCAACTGTTGGATGATTTGGGGTTTTACATCATCAAACTTAGGCAAGGTTGCATCGCGCACGTCATCCAAACGGAGGATGTGGTAGCCGAATTGGGTTTTCACGGGAGTTTCAGAAGTTTTACCTTTGCCCAGTGCAACCAGCGCGTCGGAAAATTCCTTCACATAGCTGCCCGAATTCGCCCAATCCAAATCACCACCTTTAGCACCGGAGCCGGGGTCTTTGGATTCTTTTTTAGCGATTTCTTCAAATTTTGCGCCTTTTTTCAGTTGTGCAATGATGGCTTTGGCCTTGTCTTCCTTCTCGACCAAAATGTGGTGTGCCTTGTATTCTTTACCGGAATTGGCACTGACAAAACGGTCATACTCGGCTTTGGCATCGGCATCGGTCACTGGGTTTTTCTTTTGGTAATCAGCGAACAATTCACGAATCAAAATCGCTTGACGTGCCAACTCAATCTGACCTTTGTAATCTTCGGTTGCATCCAAACCACGCACTTGGGCTTCTTGCATGAAAATTTCGCGGGCAATCACTTCGTCTTTGATTTGTGTTTGCATTTCGGGCGTGATTGGACGACCGGAACGCTTGATCTGCTCTGCCAAAACGTCAGCACGCGCCTTCGGAACGGCTTTACCGTTCACAACCGCGATATTTTGCGCCCAGCTAGGGGCGGACAATGCCAACAAAGCCGCTGCGGCGATAGTGGTCAGAATTTGTTTCTTCATAGGTTATCTTTCCTTCAAAACGTATCAAAAATAATCAAAATTACAAAAATCGGTCATTGCGGATCATGGGTCTCAATCGCCAAAGCGTGCAACCCTTGGTCAATGAAATGCTGAAGTGCATCATACACAAGGCGATGCCGTGCTACACGCGACAACCCCTCAAATTGAGAAGAAAAAATTTTTACACGAAAGTGTGTTCCAACGCCAGATTCATTCGCACCCGCATGTCCTGCATGTTGATAACTTTCGTCTATCACATCCAAATACATGGGCTGGAGACGTTCTTCAAGGCATTTTCTAATTTCAGCAACATTCATGATTGGTTTTCCTTAGGGTCTTTCAAATGAGGGGCAATGTAGAACCCCTGCCCAATGATAAAAAGCAATGGGAAAATATAGCCCCACAACTTGAAATTCACCCACTGTTCGGTACTGTAATGAAGAACCACGAACGCATTGACACCCGACATGAACGCATTGTAAAGAACCCACACGACAACCAAACGATTCCACACCACAATCGGTAGCTCTAGCTGTTGCCCCAACAAAGTTTGCAACACATTTTTACGAAAAATCCACTGGGCAACGGCCAATGCAATTGCCATTGCAGCATACAAAACCGTGGGCTTCCATTTGATGAAATCTTCGTTTTGCAAGACCAACGTCAATCCACCAAAAACCAAGACCAAACCAAGGGTTATTTGGTGCATAGCCGATAGTTTACGTTCAGTGGCATAAATGATACCGACCTGTACACACGTCGCCGCCATCAAAACACCCGTCCCGACATAAATGCCAAATGCCTTATAAGCGCCAAAGAATAAAAGAATAGGAAAAAAATCAATGAGTATTTTCATGTAGATGTGAAGTGTAACAAATAGAACGATAGATTATCTTAATCTGATATTACTAAATAAATGATTGGTAGGTATTATGGAATTTTTTTTAATTTCTCTTCTCAACGGATTGAGCTATGGCTTACTCTTGTTCTTGCTCAGTTCAGGATTCACCTTGATTTTTAGCATGATGGGGATTCTCAATTTTGCCCACGCCAGTTTTTATATGCTCGGAGCATACCTTGGCTATAGCGTATCGCAATCACTCGGCTTTTGGGCTGCTTTGGTTATAGCACCCTTATTGGTAGGGCTTTTAGGTGCGTTATTTGAATGGTTTTGCTTGCGTCGGGTACATCGCTTTGGACACATCCCCGAATTATTAGTGACCTTTGGATTATCCTATGTCATCAATGAAATAGTGCAGTTGATCTGGGGAAGATTCCCTCTGGAATTTCATCCACCGCAAATTTTACAAGGCTCTGCCCTCACCTTCATTCAACACCCCACCGAAGGATTGAGTTGGATTTGGGGTTCTGCTCCGATACAGTTCCAATCCAACGCTATAGCAACGGCTTTACCAACAACCCAAACCGCCTTTCCCGCAATGCGGGGATTTAGCATGGTGATCTCGGTGGTGATTTTACTGGGTATAGGTATAACGCTGACCTACACTCGGATGGGGCTTATCATCCGTTCTGCATTGACGCACCCGTCCATGGTAGAGGCGCTGGGATACAACGTACCACGCATTTGGACGCTTGTTTTTAGCGTTGGTGCTGCGTTGGCAGGATTGGCCGGTGTGATTGGAGGAAGCACTTTCTTGACCGAACCCAATATGGCCATAACATTGGGGCCTATCATTTTTGTAGTTGTAGTGATCGGAGGAATGGGTTCCCTTCAAGGGGCTTTTCTTGCATCACTACTCATTGGATTGGTGCAAACATTCGCCGTAGGCTTCACACCCACGGCAAAGATTGCACCAATCCTACCCTACATATTGCTCATCTTGATGCTTGCTATCCGCTCAAAAGGTTTTTTGGGAACCCGAGAGGATTAAAGAAGTAAAAATCCCGTGTATCAGGTTCCAAGCATCTGCCGCACGGCATTGGCGCACAATGCGAGCAAACCACCAGGAACCAATCCCAAAATCAAGACCAATGCGCCATTCACTGTCAAAACAGCACGAACCTCGAACGGGGCATTCGCAATTCCTACAAAATCAGAAACCACTGGTTTATCAAAGTACATGACCTTGATCACGCGCAAATAATAAAAAGCACCGACCAAAGACATCATCACCGCAAAAACTGCTAAGGCAATGTGGAAGGACTGTCCCGTAGCAACCAACGCTTGCAACACACCCAATTTAGCGTAGAAGCCAACCATGGGAGGAATACCTGCCAAGGACAAAAGGCAAACACCCATGATCGCAGCATACAGGGGGCTGTGTTGATTCAAGCCAGCCAAGTCAGCAACTTCTTCGCACTCAAAACCATCATGCGACAACAGGAGCAAAACACCGAAAGCTGCTAATGTAGTCAAGACATAAGTCACCACATAGAACATCGCGGAACTGTACGCATTGGCAGTGAGCGTAACCGCATCACCATTGACTACGCCAGACAAAAGACCCAGTAAGACGAAACCCATTTGGGAGATAGTCGAAAAGGCTAACATCCGTTTAATGTTTGTTTGCGCTATCGCTGCCAAATTTCCCAAGAAAAGGGAAGCAACCGACAACACGACCAGCATTTGTTGCCAATCAAACGCCAAGGGTAATAGACCCTCTACCAACAAACGCATGGTGATTGCAAATGCTGCCAGTTTAGGAGCGCCACCAATCATCAAAGTAATCGCAGTCGGCGCACCTTGGTACACATCAGGAACCCACATGTGGAACGGTGCTGCACCCAGTTTGAATGCCAAACCAGCAACCACAAACACAGAACCAAAGATCAAGACTTCATGCCGGATTTTTCCGGTAGCCACCGCATTAGAAACCGCCGTGATATCCAAAGAACCTGTCGCACCGTAGAGCATCGAAATACCGTACAGCAAGAAACCAGAAGCCAACGCACCCAATACAAAGTACTTCATTGCGGCTTCGCTCGCAACACCATTATCACGACGCAAGGCTACCAGTGCATAACTGGACAAGGTTAAAAGCTCAAGTCCCAAATAAATGACCAAGAGATTATTGCCCGATATCATGACAGACATCCCAAGCAATGCAAATATGGTCAGGGTAAACAGCTCACCACCGCCCAGCATATCACGAGCCGCCGCGTAAGGACGAGCATAAATCAGGGTAACCATCACGGCAATGGTGGAGAAGAACTTCAACCAACTCCCCATTACATCACTAACAACCATATTGCCGAAGCCGTAGACAGTCACGCCCCCCGAAGCAAAATCAAGGTGTAAATAGGCAACAACTGCCAGCGTTAGCAATGTCAAACGATAAGTGAAATCTCGCATGGGGGTTTTAACACCCAAATCGACAAGCGCGATCACACAAGCCATCACCAGTAGTACCACATCTGGAAGTACCGCGACCCAACTGAGTTTATCAATCATTTGTATTCTCTTAATTCAGCTTGATGAGTTCACAACTTAGAAATAGCAACATGCTTTAGTAACTGGGCAACGGAAGCATCCATCACGTCAGTAAATGGCTTCGGATAAACACCCATCCAAATCACAGCACACGCCAATAGCCCAAGCATTAAAAATTCACGCGAATTAATATCCTCAAGCTGCGCAACATTTTCGTTGGTGACATCCCCAAGGTAAACACGCTTAAACATCCACAGGGTATAAGCAGCACCAAAAATTAACGCACTGGCTGCGAGAAGACCAACCCAGAAATTGAATTTAACAGCCGCAATGATAACCATCCACTCACCCACAAAACCAGCTGTTCCGGGGAGTCCGCAATTCGCCATGGCAAATAACAGAGCAAAGGCGGTAAATCTTGGCATGGTGTTAATGACACCACCATAGCTAGAAATTTCACGGGAATGGACGCGATCGTACAAAACCCCAATCGACAAGAACATTGCACCAGACACAAAACCGTGCGCAATCATCTGCACCAAACCACCAGAGATACCCAAATCAATAAAGATAAAGAAACCCAAGGTGACAAAGCCCATGTGTGCAACAGAAGAATAAGCAACCAGTTTCTTCATATCTTGCTGCACCATTGCAACCAAACCAACATAGACAACCGCCACGAGTGACAACGCGATCATCAACCATGCCCATTCATGCGCAGCATCCGGTGCAATAGGCAATGAGAACCGCAGAAAGCCGTATGCACCCAACTTCAACATAATCGCAGCAAGCACCGCAGAACCGCCAGTGGGGGCTTCAACGTGAACGTCTGGCAACCAAGTATGGACAGGCCACATCGGAACCTTGACGGCAAAAGCGGCAAAGAATGCAAAGAATAGAAAGGTCTGCGCTTCACGCGCGAGAGGCAGTGCATGCCACGTTTGCAAATCAAAGCTACCACCCGACTTAATGTACAAGAACACCAAGGCAATCAGCATTAACAAAGAGCCAAGCAGGGTATAGAGGAAAAACTTGAACGCCGCATATATTTTATTAGGCCCACCCCATATACCAATAATCAAATACATTGGTATCAGTGTTGCTTCAAAGAAGACATAGAAAAGCAAACCATCTAACGCTGAAAAAACACCGATCATGAGTCCACTCAAAATGAGGAACGCACCCATGTATTGATTAACCTTATAGGTAATTGCTTCCCATCCAGCGATTACAACAATGACATTGATAAAAGCGGTCAGAAGAACAAACCAAAGAGAGATTCCATCCACACCAAGGTGATAGTGAACATTAAAACGTTCAATCCAAATGTACTTCTCAACAAACTGCATTGCAGCAGTAGCCGATTCAAAATTTGAATACAGCGGTAGCGTAATCAAAAAACTCAAAATCGAACCAATTAACGCTACCCATCGTGCCATGGATGCTTGTTCATCACGAGCAAATAGCAGGACTAGTAGGCCAAATCCAATCGGCATCCAAATCGCAAGACTCAACAAACCCATATACCAGTCCTCCTTATCGACCAAGCCATTGAACAAGCATGGGCCACGTCACAAAGTAAGACAGTATTACAAACACGCCCAACATCATCACCAAAGCGTAATGATGCAAGAACCCAGTTTGTGCTTTGCGAATAATTGTCGACACCAAACCCACGACCTTCCACGAACCATTGACCACAGCACCATCAATTAGGAATCGATCACCACTCTGCCAGAGAGAGAGACCCAAAGCCCTTGCACCGCGTGCCAACACATTCTCGTTGAACCAATCAAAGTAATATTTATTTTCCAAAACTTTGTAGACCGGTTCAAACATTCCTTTGATTGCAACTGGCAAGCGTGTATTGACCATATACATGTAATAGGCCAAAGCAACACCAGAAACAGCCAACCAGAAAGGCAATGTCATCATTCCATGTATTGCCATGGGAATGGCACCATGAAAAGCCTTGTGCAATTCTTCCATAGCAACATGTTTTTCACTATTCACAAAAATAGCGTCTTTTAAGAAATTGCCAAACAACATCGGTTCTATTGCCAAGATACCAATAAACACAGAAGGAATAGCCAGCAAAATCAAAGGCAAGGTAACAACCCAAGGCGACTCATGCGGAACATGGTGATGTTCTTCATGGTGACCGTGGTCATCATGATGTGCCTCAGGATTTTGATCAAAGCGCTCTTTTCCGTGAAAAACCAGAAAATACAAACGGAAGGAATAGAAAGCAGTAACAAAAACACCAGCCAACACAGCAAATTTCGCAAACGATGCAGCAGGAAGTGAGCTTTCCATTACTGCTTCAATAATACTATCTTTGGAGTAAAAGCCTGAAAACAACGGTGTTCCAATCAATGCAAGAGAACCCAGCAAAGAAGTCAACCAAGTAATGGGCATGTATTTACGCAAACCACCCATCCAACGGATATCTTGATTGTGATGAACACCCATAATCACAGAACCAGCCGCTAAAAACAACAGTGCTTTAAAGAAAGCATGTGTCATTAAGTGAAAAACCGCAACAGAATAGGCAGAAACACCCAAAGCGATCGTCATGTAACCCAGTTGTGAAAGCGTAGAGTATGCAATAACCCGCTTGATGTCATTTTGGATAATGCCCAAAAATCCCATAAACAATGCGGTGATAGAGCCAATGACTAAAATAAAGTTCAGGGCAGTTTCACTCAACTCAAAAAGAGGAGACATACGACTAACCATGAAAATACCAGCAGTAACCATGGTAGCAGCATGAATCAATGCAGAAATGGGGGTTGGACCTTCCATGGAATCAGGCAACCATACATGCAATGGAAACTGAGCTGATTTCCCCATTGCTCCAATAAACAAGCCAATGCACACAACAGTAATCAACAGCCAATCAGTTCCGGGTAGGTTGACCGATGAAAGCAGAGATACTTTGGAGAAAATTTCAACGTAATCAAAACTTCCTGTATAAGCCGCGATCAAGCCAATACCGATAATAAAACCAAAATCGCCGACCCTATTTACCAGAAAAGCCTTCATATTCGCAAAAATAGCTGTCGGCTTCTTAAACCAAAAACCAATGAGCAAATACGAAACCAAACCTACTGCTTCCCATCCAAAAAACAACTGAAGCAGGTTATTACTCATAACCAACATCAGCATCGAGAAAGTGAAGAGTGAAATATAAGAAAAGAATCGGTTATACCCAGGGTCTTCTTCCATATAGCCAATGGTAAAAATATGCACCATCAACGATACAAAAGTTACTACACACATCATCATGGCAGTTAATCCATCAATGAGGAAGCCAACCTGCATCTTCAGATCACCGACAACCATCCATGTATACAGATTTTCATTCAACCGAACACCATCAAAAGCAACCGCTTTGAATGTCAAGAGAGAAAGAAGGAAGGCGAGGAAAACACCGGTCACCGTCAGAAAATGACCAGCGGATTTATTGAGAATATTTCCGCCGAACTTAGTTCCAAAAATACCTACTATAAAAGAAGCAAGCAGAGGTGCTAGCGGAATCGCTACCAACATGGGGATAGAGAGGGTTTGACTCATGATTATTAACCCTTAAGTGTATTAAGTTCACTCGTGTCAATGCTGGAACGATTACGAAATAAAAGAACCAGAATAGCAAGACCAATAGCCGATTCAGCAGCAGCAACAGTCAATACGAAGAAAACAAAGACTTGTCCATGAATATCGTGAAGATAATGTGAAAAAGCCACAAAGTTAGTGTTAACTGCTAGCAACATCAACTCGACTGCCATCAGAAGAACAATGACATTGTGCCGATTCAAAAAGATACCCACCACAGACAATGAAAATAACACTGCACTTAGCGATAGAAAATGTCCTAGGGTTAGGGTCATGATAAATCCTTTTCTGCTTTAACAGTGTTCGCCAAAGAAGAATCATTAGCGTTACTCTTAACCACAACTTCTTGTTTCAAAACAATCAATCGTTCGCTCGCTCTTACCCTAACTTGATCACTAGGGTCAATACGCTTCGTATCTTTTCTATGTCGCATGGTCAAACCAATTGCAGCGATCACAGCAACCAAAAGAATTGCGGTGGCAACCTCTAATGGATAAATATACTGGCTGTACATCACAATACCCAATTCTTTTGTATTAGAGGTGGATGCTTGAATCTCACTACTAACACCACCACTGGGTAGAAAGAAATTACCCATTAATATGGCAATCATTTCAAGTGAAACTAAAGTTCCAATCAACGCAGCAACAGGAAATTTTTTCCAAAAGTCAGAGCGCATATTTTCTATTTTTATATCAAGCATCATGACAACAAATAGGAAAAGAACCATCACCGCGCCAACGTAGACCAAAACCAGTGCGATCGATAAAAACTCTGCTTTCAACAACATCCAAATCATTGCTGCTTGGAAAAATGACAGCACTAGAAACAAAACCGCATGCACCGGATTTTTCGCAGTCACCACCCTAAAAGCAGAAAATAATAAGACTGCCGAGAAGAAATAAAACAACACCGTCACAGTATTCATAACAAAACCTTCTTAGGAAGCATTAACGGTATTTGGCATCAGCTTGCCTATTAGCAGCAATCTCAGATTCATACCTGTCACCAATCGCCAATAAAACCTCTTTTGTGAAATATAAATCACCCCGTTTTTCACCGTGGTACTCAAAAATATGAGTCTCAACGATAGAGTCAACGGGACAACTTTCCTCACAAAATCCGCAAAAAATACATTTTGTCAAATCTATATCGTAGCGAGTAGTGCGTCTAGCACCATGCTCGCCTTCTTCAAATTCGATCAATATTGCTTGTGCAGGACAGATTGCTTCGCACAATTTACATGCAATGCAACGTTCCTCGCCATTTTCATAGCGGCGCAAAGCATGCAGACCTCGAAAACGGGGAGAGATTGGCGTCTTTTCTTCTGGGTATTGAAGCGTTATCTTATCTCGAAAGGCATACCTTCCGGTTAAGAACATTCCCTTGAATAACTCAATCAGAAGAAAGCTGGCAAAAAAATCCTTTAAGGAAAAAGCCTTAACCTGACGATCCATTGCAGAATTTGACGTAATGTTAGACATATTAACTCGAATCACTTCCAGATGTTCCACGGGGTTTGAAGCCATATAGCAACAACGACAAGCCACACCAAAGTAATTGGTATAAATATCTTCCACCCTAAACGCATAATTTGGTCATAGCGGAAGCGGGGGAACGTTACCCTAATCCAAATGAAAATTGTCAGTACGGCAAATGTCTTGATACCGAGCCAAATCCATCCGGGAATCATATTAAACAAATCGTTGTTTAAAGGAGGCAACCAACCACCAAAAAACATCACTGTAGACAATACAGAAATCAGCCAGATATTTGCATATTCAGCCATTTGGAACATCGCCCAAGACATACCCGAATACTCGACCATATGTCCTGCAACAATTTCTGATTCACCTTCGATCACATCAAAAGGTGTCCTATTTGTTTCTGCCAAACCAGAAATAAAATAAACAAAAACAATAGGCAACAGAGGCAGCCAATTCCATGACAAAAAGGAGATTCCCATTTCGTGAAAATAACCACGACTTTGAGTCATCACAATATCGGTCAAATTTAAGCTGGAAGATACGAGTAGCACAATCAAGAAGCAAAAGCCCATTGCAATCTCGTAACTCACCATCTGGGCTGACGCACGCAACGCACCCAAAAATGCGTATTTAGAATTAGATGCCCAGCCAGAAATAATGACCCCATACACTTCAAGAGAAGTAATGGCCATAAGGAAAAGTAAACCAGCATTCAAATTAGAAACAGCAACCTCTGGCCCAAATGGAACCACAACCCATGCAGCCAAAGCTGGCCCTACGGTCAAAATAGGACCTATATAAAAGAGAAACTTATCCGCTGCAACTGGACGAACAATCTCTTTTGTCATCAGTTTGAGGGCATCTGCGATTGGCTGCAACAAGCCCCAAGGTCCCACACGATTAGGGCCAAGCCTAATCTGTACCCAACCTAACAGCTTCCGCTCCCACAAAGTGGCATACGTAACACAACCAGCCACCAACGCCAAAACCAGAACCACCTTAATCAAAGACCAAATAACAGGCCATCCCAGCTCTGACCACCAAGTGGAAGCGATCAGGTTCTGACCGAACGAAAAAACGAAGTCACTCATACTGTAGCCCCCTGTGCGTTACTTCCTTTTGCATCCGCAGTCAGTTGTAACGATAGCGCACGTCTAACAATACTATCTAAATGATAAATCCCAACAGGAGACATTGGAGCATTCGATTTGACGCCATCATCAATTAACTGTGCAGGTAAATTATTCAATTTTGACTCTGGAACAAAAGAGCTGGAAACTGCATCTTTTTCTTCAGCAAACTTCCGCAGTACCGCCTGTGAAGAATCAAACGAACAATTAGAAAGACCAAGTACCTCGGCCAATGCCCGCAACACCTTCCAAGCTGGTCGTGTTTCTCCTAATGGCTTAACAGATGCATGGAAGCTCTGTAAGCGACCCTCTGCATTGATAAATGTTCCCGGTGTTTCAGTAAATGGTGCAATAGGCAACAACACATCACTCACATCCATATTGCTCTTAAATGGACTGAGCGTAATAACCATATCACACGTTTTCAAACTTTCCACTGCATTATGCGTAGGGGCAAAATCAAACGCTGCTTCACAATTCAAAAGCAATGCGGCACGCAACTTACCAGAAAGCATTTGCGAAACATTCATCCCACCATTCTTTGGAACAGCTTCTACAAGCTGAGCACCAACCGTATTAGCGGCTTCTGTTAAATAACCAAGCTTGGCTTGCGTTTGTTCCGCAATCCAATTAGCCAGTTTCAACAACTCAGAAGCCGAAGGATGCTGCGCTGCCATATTGCCCAACAAAACCGCCTTGCGTTGGCCTGTTAATAAGGACTTCGCCATCGCACGCGCACTATCTGTCACGTTACCTTGGGCAGGAGCCGATATACCCTTTTCTTCTGCAATGGCCACGGCAACATCTGCCAATGATTGCACCCAATTTTCAGCAGGCGCAACAGAAACCGTGTGCAACGGCATAGCCCAATCGTATGCGGCAAGCGAGATTGCGCTAACTTGACATCCTGCATGCACAATAGAATGGCGGATACGTTGTGCAAAAAGAGGATGATCCTTCCGCAAATTCGATCCAACTACCAACACACGTTGCAGGTCGGAAAGCGCAGAAATAGGCATACCCAGATAACGCGCACCAAGTTGTTTCCGCTCAAACTCATGATTACGAAGGCGGTAATCAACATTGTCGCTGCCAAGACCCCTTACGAGGGAGCCGGCCAAGTACAGTTCTTCAACTGTACTATGGGGACTGACAAAAGCACCAATAGCAGAAGAACCGTGTTCGGATTGAACATTACGCAATCCGTTTGCAATATATTCCAATGCAACTTGCCAAGAAACAGCAGCCCATTGGCCATCTTGTTTGAGCATAGGTTGCGTCAAACGCTCCGTGCCATTCAACGCTTCATAAGAAAAACGATCCCGATCAGCCAACCAACAGTCATTCACATCACTGTTTTCCAAAGGCAAAACCCTCACGACTTGGTTATTCTTCACTTGGACAACCAAATTAGAACCAGTCGAATCGTGTGGGCTGACGGATTTCCGACGGGAAAGTTCCCATGTACGAGCGTTATAACGGAATGGTTTGCTTGTAAGCGCGCCCACGGGACACAAATCAATCATGTTTCCAGAAAGTTCGGAATCAATAGTTGCGCCCAAATAAGTGCCAATTTCAGAATGCTCACCACGATGCGGCATTCCAAGTTCCATCACACCCGCAATTTCTTGACCAAAGCGGACACAACGTGTGCAATGTATGCAACGACTCATTTCTTCCATCGAAATGAGTGAGCCAACATCTTTGGAGGGCACTACCCGCTTCTCTTCACCAAAACGGGATTTTCCAGCTCCGTAACCAACTGCTAAATCTTGCAATTGGCACTCACCGCCTTGATCACAAATTGGGCAATCCAACGGATGATTGATGAGAAGAAACTCCATCACAGACTGTTGTGCCTTGATCGCCTTGTCACTCTTGGTACGAACGACCATTCCTTTGGTGACTGGAGTAGCGCAGGCAGGCATCGGCTTGGGCATTTTTTCCACATCAACCAAGCACATACGACAACTAGCGGCGATACTCAACTTTTTGTGATAGCAAAAATGAGGTATAAAAACCCCTACTTTTTCGGCAGCGTGCATCACCATGCTACCTTCAGTAACCTCTATTTTTTTTCCGTCGAGTTCAATTTCAATCATCTTAAGACTCGGTCAAATGTGAGCTGAAACCATACAGGTTTTATGCTCAACGTGGTACACGAATTCATTTCTAAAGTGCTTCAACATAGCCCGAACGGGCATCGCAGCTGCATCACCCAAAGCACAGATTGTGCGCCCTTGAATATCCTCTGCCACACTATCAAGCAAATCAATATCTTTCAATTGACCCTGTCCATTTTCTATGCGATCCACAATACGTGACAACCAACCAGTACCTTCACGGCAAGGAGTGCATTGACCACATGATTCGTGCATATAGAAATAACTCAATCGTTGCAAACTTTTCACCATACAACGACTGTCATCCAAAACAATCACCGCACCCGAACCCAGCATCGATCCCGCTTTAGCGATTGAATCGTAGTCCATGGTGCAATCCATCATCAAAGATGCCGGTAAAACAGGCGAAGAGGACCCGCCCGGAATAACAGCCTTTAATTTACGACCAGATCGAACGCCCCCTGCTAATTCCAATAATTTGGAGAAGGGTGTACCCATAGGAACTTCAAAGTTTCCGGGGAGATTCACGTCTCCACTTACCGAATAAATCTTCGTTCCACCGTTATTGGGCTTTCCGCATTCGAGATAAGCCGTACCACCATTCCTAATAATCCACGGAACCGCAGCAAAGGTTTCCGTATTATTGATAGTAGTAGGCTTTCCGTACAAACCGAAACTTGCTGGGAAGGGTGGTTTAAAGCGAGGCTGTCCCTTTTTGCCTTCCAAAGATTCCAGCAAAGAAGTTTCTTCACCACAAATGTATGCACCAAAACCATGGGCGGCATATAAATCGAAATTGAAGCCACTACCTAATATATTTTTACCCAAATACCCCGCCGCATAAGCTTCCGCCAAAGCTTCTTCAAAGCGATCATAAGTGGAAAAAATTTCACCGTGTATATAGTTATAACCCGCTGATGTTCCCATCGCATAGGCAGCAATAAGCATGCCCTCAATGACGATATGCGGATTGAAATTCAGTATCTCACGGTCTTTGCAAGTTCCCGGTTCACCTTCGTCAGAATTACAAACCAGATATTTTTGACCAGGAAACTGGCGGGGCATAAAGCTCCACTTCAAACCAGTGGGAAAACCTGCACCGCCACGACCACGCAAAGCCGATTCTTTGACGGTAGTAATGACCTGATCAGGGGTCATCCGTTCTTCACCAGTCAACCCCAAAACCTTGCGGAGAGCTTGGTATCCACCGCGCGATTCATAATCTTTCAAATGCCAGTTGGAGCCATCCAGATCAGCCAATATCTGGGGAGAAATATGGCGACCATGAAAACAGGTCTCCAAGCCAGAAGATTGATATCGAGACAGAACATCATTCACGTTCATTACTTGCCCCCTGTCTCACGTAAACCAGCAATTAAACTATCAATACGATCCTTCGTCATGAAGGAACACATCGAACGATCGTTCACCAACATCACTGGAGAATCGGCACAAGCACCCAGACACTCGCTTTGTTGAAGTGTAAACATGCCGTCCTTGGTTGTCTCCCCAACAGAGACACCCAAAACCTTCTCAAGATACTTCAATGTGTCAACACCCTCACGCAGCTGGCAAGGTAAATTGGTACACACGTTTAATTTAAATTTACCCACTGGCGATTGGTTATACATGTTGTAAAACGTTGTTACTTCATGCACGGCCATGACCGAGATGGCAAGATAATCTGCTATTTGACGGGTTGCAGCATCATCAATATACCCTTGCTCCTGCTGCACGATTGCGAGACAGGCCATTACCGCAGATTGTTTTCTTTCGGCAGGGTATTTTGCGACTTCTCGTGCAAAACGGGCGATACGCGAATCCAAATTGTTAGCCATTACCGATCCACTTCCCCAAAAACAATGTCCATCGTACCAATAATAGCAACAGCATCCGCAATCATATGACCCTTACTCATTTCATCCAAAGCTGCCAAATGTACAAATGCAGGTGGTCTTATTTTGAGCCGATACGGCTTATTGGCACCATCACTCACTAAATAAATACCAAATTCACCTTTGGGATGCTCAACAGCGGCATAAGCCTCACCCTTAGGGACACAAAATCCTTCACTAAACAACTTGAAGTGATGAATCAAATCTTCCATATTGGATTTGATAGCTTCACGGCTCGGTGGTGCAACCTTGGTATTCGATGAAATGACAGGGCCAGGGTTAGCACGCAACCAATCAACACATTGTTTAATAATGCGATTGGACTGCTTCATTTCTTCCATACGAACGAGATAACGATCATAGGTGTCTCCCGTTTTTCCTACTGGAATATCAAAATCAAGCTGATCGTAAACTTCATATGGCTGCTTTTTGCGCAAATCCCACGCAATACCAGAACCACGCAACATCGCACCGGTAAATCCTAAATTCAACGCACGCTCAGGTGTTACAACACCAATATCCACTGTACGCTGCTTCCAAATTCTATTTTCTGTCAACAGTGTGTGGTATTCCTCCAAAAAATTGGGGAACCGTGTGACGAAATCATCGACAAAATCCAAAAAGCTGCCATTGCGATTGCGATTCAAGGCCTCGGTAGCCTTGGCTGAGCGCACTTTGTTGGGCTTATGCCGTGGCATCGTATCTGGCAAATCACGATAAACACCGCCCGGACGGACATACGCAGCGTGCATCCTCGCACCACTTACCGCCTCATACATATCGATCAAATCCTCGCGTTCGCGGAAAGTGAACAACAGGACGGTCATCGCACCGCAGTCGATAGCATGCGCACCAACCCACAGCAAATGATTCAAAAGACGTGTAATTTCCGAAAACATGACACGGATGTACTGGGCGCGAATAGGCACATCCAAATCCAGCATCTTCTCTAGTGTCAAGCAGTAGGCATGCTCATTCACCATCATGGACATATAGTCCAACCGATCCATATAGGGAAGCGATTGAATATAAGTCTTACTCTCTGCCAACTTTTCGGTTGCACGATGCAACAGACCGATATGGGGATCCGACCGCTGAATCACCTCGCCGTCCAACTCCAAAACCAAGCGCAAAACACCGTGTGCGGCTGGATGTTGGGGACCGAAGTTCAGTGTATAGTTGTGTATTTCTGCCATACATTTACCTGCTACCGCAGCCTGCCATAATTAGATTCACGAATAACCCTAGGTGTGATTTCCCGATTTTCGATCGCAATAGGTCGATACACCACACGGCCAAGATTTGCATCAAAGAACATTTCTACATGACCTGTACGGGGGAAGTCTTTACGGAATGGATGTCCTACAAAACCATAATCCGTCAAAATTCGACGCAGATCAGGATGCCCAGAGAACACGACACCAAAAAGGTCAAATGCCTCTCGCTCAAACCAATTAGCAGAACTCCAAACATCAGTGACTGTTGGCAAAATGGGGAGTTCATCATCTGTAACAAATACCTTCAAACGAATGCGCTGGTTACGAGCAACTGACAACAAGTGACAAACAACACAAAAACGTGCGCCATCCCAATCGCCAGCTCCAAATTCTGAATAATCAACAGCACAGAGATCAATCAACTGCTCAAATGAGCAAGCAGAATCATCCCGCAAAATCAAAGCAGCGGCATGATAATCATCGGCACGAACAGTAACATTAACCTCGTCAAGAGCAATAGAAACATCCAATGCTTTATCGCCCAACGCGGTTTCTACTGCATTTTTTATAGCCTCAGGCAAAACAGAAAATGTGGTCATGTAACTTAAACTCGCGCAATCGTTTGTGTTCGACGGATCTTCTGCTGCAACTGCAAAATTCCATAAATTAACGCCTCAGCCGTGGGAGGACAACCGGGAACGTACACATCCACCGGAACAATACGATCACACCCTCTCACAACCGAGTAGGCATAGTGATAGTAGCCACCACCATTGGCACACGAACCCATGCTCAAAACCCAACGAGGTTCCGCCATTTGATCGTAAACTTTACGAAAAGCGGGAGCCATCTTATTGGTCAACGTGCCTGCAACAATAATCAAATCGGACTGACGGGGACTAGGTCTAAAGACCTCTGCACCAAAGCGACTGATGTCATATCGCGCAGCCGCCACATGCATCATCTCCACCGCACAACAAGCCAAACCAAAGGTCATGGGCCAGAGAGAACCTGTCTTCGCCCAGTTAAAAACCGAGTCCACACTGGTAGTTACAAACCCTTTTTCGAGAACGCCTTCAATCACAGTATCACTCCCAATCTAAGGCACCCTTGAGCCACATGTAGATAAAGCCAACGGTGAGAACCACCACAATCTCTAAACCCATCACAACACCCAAGATTCCTAAATCTTTGTAAGCTGCAGCCCATGGGAATAAAAGAGCTGTTTCCAAATCGAACAAAATAAACAAGATAGCAATCAAATAATAACGCACGTCAAATTTCATGCGTGCATCACCAAATGCTTCAAACCCGCACTCATACGGGGAATTTTTTGCTTCGTAGGGTTTATTGGGGCCAAGTATGTATCCCATGATCTGGGGCGCAAGCCCAGTAAAGATACCAACCACCATAAATAAGAGAACTGGAAGATACTGATCGAGATTCATCTTACGCTTCTTATTACGATTGAATCGCCACCTGCAAGGATGACATTTTGAATAAATTGTTGGTGCCGTCGGCGAGACTCGAACTCGCACAGCTCTCGCCACTACCCCCTCAAGA
>CALMCD010000092.1 GCA_937863075.1 uncultured Rhodoferax sp.
TGGGCTGGCGCAGCCTGTGGCGTGATATGCGGGCGGGCGATTTGCGCTTGCTCATCGTGGCGGTAACGCTGGCAGTCGCGGCTTTGACGGCAGTCGGGTTCTTTGCCGATAGGCTACAAGGCGGATTGCAGCGCGATGCACGGCAACTGCTCGGTGGGGATGCCGTCGTTGCCAGTGATGCACCCACGCCCGCCGCATTCCTCAGCCAAGCGAAAATGTTGGGGCTGCAAACGGCATCGACCTACACTTTTCCGACGATGGCGCGGGCGGAAGAAGCGCAAGGCGGTGCTATCAAACTAGTCGCCCTCAAATCCGTAGAGGCCGGTTATCCGCTGCGGGGAAATTTGCGCATCAACAACGATACGCCCACGCGCCAAATCCCCCAATCGGGTGAAGCGTGGGTCGATTCCACGGTGTTGGAGGCACTGAATCTGCGGGTGGGCGATGCCATTTTGCTGGGGCGTTCGCGCTTCACGATTGCCGCACTGATCACGCAAGAACCGGATCGCGGTGCGGGTTTAAGCAGCTTTACGCCGCGTGTGATGTTGAATGAAAAAGACATCCCCGCGACTGGGCTGGTGCAGCCCGCCAGCCGCGTCCAGTATCGCTTTGCCGTCGCGGGCGATGAAGCGGCGGTACAACAATTTCAGCGTTTTATAGAAACCGCCCAAAAAACCGAAACCCTGCGCGGGCTGCGGCTGGAATCGTTGGATACGGGTCGCCCTGAAATGAGCCAAACGCTGGGGCGGGCGGAAAAATTCTTAAACCTCGTGGCACTGTTGGCGGCGTTGTTGAGTGCGGTGGCGGTTGCGCTGGCGGCTCGGGCGTTTGCGGCGCAGCATTTGGACGATTGCGCCATGTTGCGCGTTCTTGGTTTGCCCCAGCGCACGATTGCGGCGGCTTATGCGTGGGAATTCGGGCTGGTCGGAATGCTCGCCAGCAGCATGGGGACGGCATTGGGTTATGCAGTGCATTACCTGTTTGTGTGGCTATTGGCGGGGCTGGTTGCGGTCGATTTACCAGCCGCTTCGTTGTCGCCCGTGCTATCGGGATGGGCAATGGGGCTGACACTGCTATTCACCTTCGGCTTACCGCCCGTGCTGCAATTGGCGCAAGTGCCGCCGCTGCGGGTGATTCGGCGTGATGTGGGACGGTTGAAAAACGCATCGCTCGGCGTTTTGGGCGTGGGGCTGCTGGGCTTTGCGGCGCTTTTGATGTTGATTAGCCGCGACTGGAAACTAGGACTCATCACCGTAGGCGGCGTGGGTGCGGCGGTACTGGTGTTTGCGCTGGTGGCGTGGGGGGCGGTGCGATTGCTGCGCCGTGCGGTCAATGAAGCCAATAGCCACCAGTTTCCGCGCTGGGCGGTGTTTGCCAGCCGACAGGTGTACGCCCGTCCCGCTTACACCGTGGTGCAGATTAGTGCGTTGGCAATTGGTTTGTTCGCGCTGGTGCTGCTGGTGTTGCTGCGCACCGATTTGGTCAGCAGTTGGCGCAATGCCACGCCGCCGGATGCGCCGAACCGCTTTGTTATCAACATCCAGCCCGATCAAGCCGATGCTTTCCGCCAAACGCTGAAAGATGCAGGCGTTGCCCGATTCGACTGGTTTCCGATGGTTCGGGGGCGGTTGGTAGCCGTTAATGGCCGTGCTGTTTCGCCGCAGGATTACACCGACGATCAGGCGAAACGTTTGGTGGATAGGGAATTTAATCTTTCCTTCAACGCCACATTGCCCGAGCAAAACACCATCACGGCAGGTGCATGGAAGCCAGAGCAGCCCAACGCTTCCAATAAAACCATCAGCATCGAAGAAGGTCTTGCCAAAACCCTGCAACTGAAATTGGGCGATACGCTGCGTTTTGAAATAGGCGGAATGCCGCATGAAAGCACCATCACATCGCTGCGCAAGGTGGATTGGGGTTCGATGCGGGTGAATTTCTTCGCGCTTTATCCGGTGAACGCGATGCCGGATGTGCCGTACACCCTCATCAGCGCGTACCGTGCGCCCAAGGTGGCGGGGTTTGATAACGCCTTGGTGCGGCAATTCCCGAATATCACGAATGTCGATACGACCGCCACCGTCACCCAAGTGCAGCGCGTGCTGGAGCAGGTGATTCGCGCGGTGGAATTTTTATTCGGCTTCACGCTTGCAGCGGGGGTGGTGGTTTTGTTTGCCGCCGTTACCGCCACGCGGGAGGAACGCGCCCGTGAATACGCCATTTTGCGGGCGATTGGTGCGGGTAGCCAACTGTTACGCCAAGTGCAACGTGCTGAATTGGTGGGTGTGGGTTTATTGGCGGGATTGTTGGCATCGCTTGCGGCAATGGGTGTGGGCTGGGCATTGGCGCATTACGTGTTTGTGTTCGAGTGGACTCCGGCATTGTGGATTCCCTTGGGTGGTGCGCTCGCCGGAGCGCTATTGGCATGGGCGGCGGGCTGGTGGGGGCTGCGTGAGGTGCTGAATCGTCCTGTGGTGCAGACATTGCGGCGGGCGGCTTCATAGCTCTACAATTCGCCGCCTATGTGTGTACAAGGAGGATTAGTTATGCCCACTTGGATAGCGCCGCTACAGTTGCAATCGCCACCATTTATCAAAGAGAGCGGTACACCTGCCGCATCGCGTTTTTATGATGTGATCTTGCAACTACGTGCAACTTTTCCTGCTGGGAAAGGGCTGGGGTGAGGGTTTATGTTTTAACCTCTTTTGAATTTTCATAAATTCCTATCAATAATTCCTATTAAGTATGGACATCACCCTATTACTCAAAGCCCTCATCATGGGTGTGGTAGAGGGCTTTACGGAGTTTCTCCCTATCTCCAGTACCGGACATCTGATTTTGGCGGGTGCGCTGCTCGGGTTGGATGACGATAAAGCCAAAGTCTTCGATATTGCCATCCAAACCGGCGCGATTTTTGCCGTCATCTTGGTGTATTGGGAAAAAATTCGCTCCACCGTCGTCGCACTGCCCACCCAAAAAGACGCGCAAAAGCTGGCCTTGAACGTGTTGATTGCCTTCTTACCCGCTGTGGTGCTGGGCTTGTTGTTCGGCAAGCTGATTAAAGCGCATTTGTTTACCCCGACCGTGGTGGCAAGCACCTTCATCATCGGCGGATTCATTATTCTTTGGGCGGAAAAACGGCAGGCACAAGGTGGTAATGCCGTGCGTGTCGGGGATGCCGATGCCATGACGTGGCAGGATGCGCTCAAGGTGGGATTGGTGCAATGCTTTGCCATGATTCCGGGAACCAGCCGCAGCGGAGCTACCATCATCGGCGGAATGTTATTGGGCTTATCGCGCAAAGCGGCTACGGATTTTTCGTTTTATCTGGCGATTCCTACGCTCATTGGTGCGGGCGTTTACAGCCTGTACAAAGAACGTGCCTTGTTGAGCATGGCTGATTTACCGTTGTTTAGTGTGGGTTTGGTAGCTTCGTTTATCAGTGCGTGGCTGTGTGTGCGCTGGTTGCTGCGGTTTATTGCGACCCATAGCTTTGTAGGATTTGCGTATTACCGCATCGTCTTTGGCATTATTGTGCTGGTCACGGCTTGGGGGGGATGGGTCAACTGGTCGGCCTAACCACAATCACCCAGCCGCTGCAATAATGGGGGTTATGACATCACTAAAACCCCCTTTTCCATTTCCATTCCCTCCCCTTCCTTCGCTCACATCCCTCACGCAATCGGCATGGGCGGTAGACGAAATGCAGCGGCGCGTCGTGCTACTGCTCAACCACGTCACCCAGCAAGAGCCGCAGGCCATGCAGCGACTCGCGGCACACACAGGGCGTGTGGTGGCAGCGCAGTGGCGTAGCTTCCGCTTTCAGGCACGCATTACGCCCGCTGGTTTATTCGATTTAGCCGATAGCGAAACGCCTGCCGATTTGCACGTTAGCGTTACCGAAGAATCGACCTTCGCCTTGCTGCAAACCCTCTTGCAAGGCAATAAGCCCCCGCTACGGATTGAAGGCGATGCCGAACTCGCATCCGACTTTAATTGGTTAGTAGCGCATGTGCGCTGGGATGTAGAAGAAGATTTATCCCGCTTACTGGGTGATACCGCCGCACACACGATGGTGCAAACCGCCTACCGTCTGCTGAAAGGCCGATCATGAGACGCGCTTACCGCAGCCTTTTCATTCTGTGGGTGATTTTTCGCTACGGTTTGGACGAGCTGGTATTGAACAGCTTTGAAAACCCGTGGCTCACTCGGATTGCGCACTTGGTCACGATTGGACGCAAATTGTCCGCTCCGCGTGGACAGCGTTTGCGCCAAGCCTTGGAACGTCTGGGGCCGATTTTTGTCAAATTCGGGCAGGTACTTTCCACGCGGCGCGATTTGTTGCCGATGGATATTGCCGATGAGCTTTCCTTACTGCAAGACCGCGTTGCCCCGTTCAATTCCGATTTGGCGGTGAACATTATCGAGAAAGCACTGAACAAACCCCTTTCCCAGATATTTGAATCGTTCGAGCATCGACCCGTCGCCAGTGCCTCCATCGCGCAAGTGCATTTTGCGGTGCTGCGGGGGCGGGATGGCAAACTGCATGATGTCGCGGTGAAAGTGCTACGCCCCAACATGAAGGCAGCGATTGAAAAAGATTTGCGCCTCCTGCACATGATGGCGGGTTGGGTGGAAAAATTATCCGCCGACGGCAAACGCCTGCGCCCGCGTGAAGTAGTGGGGGAGTTTGACAAGCATCTGCACGATGAATTGGACTTAGTGCGCGAGGCCTCCAGTGCCGCCCAGTTGCGCCGTAATATGGAAAGCCTGCATTTGGTGCTAATCCCCGAGATATTCTGGGACTACTGCACCACCGAAGTAATGGTGATGGAGCGCATGAATGGCATTCCCATCAGCCAAATCGCCAAACTGCGCGAGGCGGGCGTGGATATTCCCAAACTGGCGCGGGATGGCGTGACGATTTTCTTTACGCAGGTGTTTCGGGATGGTTTCTTCCACGCCGATATGCACCCCGGCAATATCTTGGTGAGCCTTGATCCGAAAACTTTTGGGCGTTATATCTCGCTTGATTTCGGGATTGTGGGTACGCTCACCGCTTCGGATAAAGATTATTTGGCGCAAAATTTCACCGCCTTTTTTCGGCGTGATTACAAGCGTGTGGCCGAGCTGCACATTGAATCCGGCTGGGTTCCCCCCACCACCCGCGTGGATGAGTTGGAAGCTGGCATTCGCGCCGTCTGCGAACCGTATTTTGATCGCCCGTTGAAAGAAATTTCACTCGGGTTGGTATTGATGCGCTTATTCCAAACCTCGCGCCGCTTTCAGGTGGAAATTCAGCCGCAGTTGGTGTTATTGCAAAAAACCTTGCTCAATATCGAAGGCTTGGGGCGCGATCTAGACCCTGAATTGGATTTGTGGGCAACCGCTAAACCATTCTTGGAAAAATGGATGATCGACCAAGTGGGGCCGGGTAAATTCTTCTCCGAATTGAAAGCCCAAGCGCCGCATTACACCAAACTGCTCCCCGAACTGCCGCTGCTGCTGCACAACTATTTGCGCAATGGCACTGCCAGCACCACCACCGATTCTGGCAACCAAATCATGGCCGAGCTGCTGAAAGAGCAACGCCGAACCAATAGCCTATTGCAAAAGCTGCTCTATGGTTTGATGGGCTTTGTGGTCGGCACGATTGCGATGCAGATTTTCATCCGCGTTTTTGTGGTGTAACGGTTACCCCACGGGCATAAAAATAGCCGCTAACGCTGATTCGCACAGCATTAGCGGCTATCCGCAGACCCTTACCGTTTATTGGTAAACAGGGAAACGCGAAGTCAGCGCGTGAACCTTGGCACGGACGGCTTCGATGTTGGCGGGATCGCGGGGGTTATCCAACACATCGGCGACCAAGTTAGCGGTGGCACGGGCTTCTTCTTCTTTGAAACCGCGTGTGGTCATCGCGGGAGTGCCGATACGCACGCCGCTGGTCACGAAGGGTTTTTCGGGGTCGTTGGGGATGGCGTTTTTGTTGATGGTCATGTGCGCACTGCCCAAAACCGCTTCCGCTTCCTTGCCCGTAATGCCTTTAGAACGCAAATCAACCAGCATCACATGGCTTTGTGTGCCGCCGCTGACGATGCGCAAACCGCGTGCCGTGAGCGTTTCTGCCACGACTTTCGCGTTTTTCACCACTTGTTCTTGGTAGGCTTTGAATTCGGGGGTCAATGCTTCTTTGAACGCAACCGCTTTCGCTGCGATAACGTGCATCAAAGGGCCGCCTTGTAGCCCCGGGAAAATCGCGCTGTTGATGGCTTTTTCGTGCTGGGCTTTCATCAAGATGATGCCACCGCGTGGGCCGCGCAAGCTCTTGTGGGTGGTGGATGTCACTACATCGGCGTAGGGGACGGGGTTCGGATAAACACCTGCGGCAATCAGACCCGCGTAGTGCGCCATATCCACCATGAAAATCGCGCCCACCTCTTTAGCGACTTTGGCGAAACGCTCAAAATCAATGTGCAAGCTATAAGCCGATGCACCAGCGATGATGAGTTTGGGCTTGTGTTCGTGGGCTTTACGCTCCATCGCTTCATAGTCAATCGCTTCGTTCGCATCCAAGCCGTAAGAAACAACATTGAACCATTTGCCCGACATATTCAAGGGCATTCCGTGGGTCAAATGTCCGCCTTCTGCCAAGCTCATGCCCATGATGGTGTCGCCGGGCTTCAGGAATGCCAAGAATACGGCCTCGTTCGCCGATGCACCGCAATGGGGCTGCACGTTGGCGGCTTCTGCGCCAAAAATTTGTTTCACGCGGTCAATGGCGAGTTGCTCGGCGACATCAACGTGTTCGCAGCCACCGTAGTAGCGCTTACCCGGATAGCCTTCAGCGTATTTGTTGGTGAGCTGGCTGCCTTGCGCGGCCATCACAGCGGGAGAAGCGTAGTTTTCGCTGGCAATCAGCTCAATGTGATGCTCTTGGCGGGCATTTTCGGCTTGAATGGCGGCCCAAACTTCGGGGTCGGTTTGTTCGACGAGAATAGTGCGGTTGTACATGGTGGCAGTCCTTACCTAGGAACATGAAAAATCTGCCCAGGCGAACGGCTGAACACTCTCCGCCCTGCGGTTCAAGCGGCACGCTCCCTAGTGGTTTTGATTTTCTCCACATCAGCACCACCAGCCCCTTGCAGATTGCGGGCTTGGCACTTATCGCCAGTTGCGTGCAGGGCTGAGTTTATCTCGGAATTTAGTTTTCCACCACCGCCACGGCAGTTTGGCTCACGCCGCAATCGACATAGGAGATTTGTCCGGTCACGCCCGAAGCCAAATCGCTGAACAAGAAAGCCGCCACATTGCCGACTTCTTCAATCGTCACATTGCGTTTCAAGGGAGATGCCGCCGCCGAAATGCCCAGCAATCTGCCAAAATCTTTAATGCCGCTGGCTGCCAAGGTTTTGACCGCACCCGCGCTGATGCCGTTCACGCGGATGCCTTTTGCACCCACTGCGTCTGCCAAATAGCGTACCGATGCTTCGAGCGAAGCCTTCGCCAGCCCCATCGTGTTGTAGCTAGGAACCACGCGCACACCGCCCAAATACGATAGCGTCAGCAGCGATGAGGTAGGGTTCAAATACGGCAACGCCGCTTTCGCCATCGCAGGGAAGCTGTAGGCGCTAATGTCGTGGGCGATACGGAAATTTTCGCGGCTTAAACCGTCCAAAAAGTTACCCGAAATCGATTCACGCGGGGCAAAGCCGATGCTGTGAACGAAACCATCAAAGGTGGGCCAGTGTTGGCTTAAATCGGCAAAGAGTTTGTCGATTTGGGCATCATCGGCTACATCGCAATCGAAAATCAGGGTCGAATTGAAGTCGGCTGCAAATTCCGTAATCCGTGCCTTGAAGCGTTCACCCACATAGCTGAATGCCAACTCAGCACCCTGCTCGTGGCAGGCTTTGGCGATACCGTAGGCAATCGAGCGGTTGGACAAAACGCCCGTAATTAGTAATTTTTTTCCAGTCAAAAATCCCATTTTTTCCTCATGTATTCAATGATTCAAGGTGTTGCGATTCTAGGATGATAAATCCCCACACAAATGTTGGGCATCTGCCCAGCCTACCAAGGTCAGCCCTTCGGGTGTCCACAACAGGCGGTTGATACGGGCATTGCCCAAGTCCCAAGTGCGGTGTACGGTCATATCCTGCCCCGTTGCCAGACGGTAGAGTGTATCCAGCACACCGCCATGCGCCACCAGCACGATTTGCTCTCCACCATGCTGGCTCGCCAGTGCATCCACCGTGCGGGCGATGCGTTCACGGAGCTGAACCAAGGTTTCGCCACCTTCGGGCGCAAAATCCACATCGCGCTGCCGCCAACGCCGTGTTGATTCAGGGGCTTCGACATCCAATTGGGTGTAGATTTTGCCTTCAAAAACCCCAAAACAACGCTCACGCAGTCCGATAACCGGAATCACTGTGCGGCTCGGTACACGGGCGGCAATCGCCAAGGCGGTAGCGTGGGCACGGGTTAAATCGCTGGTGTAGAGGGTCGAAATATCCTCATCCGCCAAAGCATTGGCAACGCATTGGGCTTGCCAGCGTCCGGTGGCGTTGAGCGGAATATCGGTATGCCCTTGCATACGGGTTTCTACGTTCCAATCCGTTTCACCGTGGCGAATCGCAATAATGCGGGTGGCATCGTGCATCACAAAATCTTTCAAAAAAACACCGAAAACGGCGACCACAGCAGGCGCAAAACAAACAAGCTCACCGCCATAACGGGTTTCATCCACAGCGTGCTGAGGATGCCCAGCAACACCAGCCCCATCACAATGAAAAAGCCCCAAGGCTCAATACGCGATACCGCCAGTGCCTGACGCATGGGCAGTAAGCCGACCAAAATCCGTCCACCGTCCAACGGCGGCAGCGGGAATAGGTTGAAAGCAAACATCACCACATTCACCAAAATCCCGCCTTGGCACATATCCAAGAAGAATGTTTCTTGCACATCCATCGCCCGCAGCAGGTGCAAAGCCGCGCCCCATATCCACGCCATCACAAAATTCGACGCAGGCCCCGCCAACGCCACCCACATCATGCTGCGTTTGGGGTTGCGCAAATTGCCAATGCGCACGGGAACGGGTTTGGCGTAACCGAATAAAAACGTTCCCGACGTGGCAATGTAAAGCAGCAGCGGCATCAAAATTGTGCCAATCGGGTCAATGTGATTGATGGGGTTTAAGGTGACACGCCCCAGCATCCACGCGGTTTTGTCGCCGTAGTATTTGGCGGCGTAGGCGTGCGCGGCTTCGTGTACCGTGATGGCAAACAGCACAGGTAGCGCGTAAATCGCAATGGTTTGAATGATGTTTTCCATGCAGAGAGATTCCTATATTCCTACAGCGCTTGTTACAAACCCAAACGGGCGACATCGCCCCCACCGTGGCGGATGATTTGGGGTTCCGAATCGGTTAAATCAATGATGGTCGTGGGTTCTAAGGCGCACGCCCCAGCGTCCACAATCGCGGACAGGCTGCGCTCGTAATGCGCTCGAATTTGTAGCGGGTCGTTCATTGGCTCGGTTTCATCTTGCGGAATGAGCGTGGTGGCTAACAAGGGCGCACCGTGCAATTCCAGCAGCGCTTGTAACACGGTGTGGTCGGGTACGCGCAGCCCAATCGTTTTGCGCGACGGGTGGCTGACGCGGCGTGGCACATCTTTACTCGCTTCCAAAATAAAGGTGTAGGCTCCGGGTGTAGCGGCTTTCAAAAGGCGAAACTGGGCGTTATCGACCCGCGCATACGCCGCCAATTCACGCAGATCACGGCACAGCAGCGTGAGATGGTGTTTTTCATCCACCCCCCGAATGCGCCGCAGGGAATCGACCGCCGCTTTGTCGTCCAAATGGCAGACCAGCGCGTAACTGGAATCGGTCGGAACCGCCAGCACACCGCCCTTCGCCAATAGCGCCACCGCTTGTTTTAGCAAACGGGGCTGGGGGTTATCGGGGTGAACTTCAAAGTATTGCGCCATATATGATGATTGAATCCGGTTATTGAATCCGATGTTGCAACAAATCCCACACGGGCGTGAGGTTGCCAGATAAAAAGGGCAGCTTGCCCAAGTCGATACGGCTTTCATCGGGACAATGGAAATCGCTCCCGCGTGAGGCGGCTAGATCAAATTCCCGCGCAATGTCTGCATACTGCACCGATTCTGCTACCGTGTGGCTACCCGTCACCACTTCCATACCCTGTCCGCCGTGGCCTTTGAATTCGGTGAGCAAGGCATATTCTTCATTCGCGCTGAATTGGTAACGTGCCGGATGCGCGATCACCGCCACGCCACCCGCGCCGGTAATCCAGCGCACCGCGTCTTTGAGCGTCGCCCAACGGTGTGGCACAAACCCGGGTTTACCATCGGTGAGGTATTTGCGGAACACCTCGTTCGTATCTTTGCAGATTTTGTTTTCTACCAAGAAACGGGCAAAGTGCGAACGGGCGATTAAATCGGGGTTGCCTGCGTATTTCAACGCCCCTTCAAACGCGCCGTGAATGCCAATCTGTGCCAGCCCTTCCGCCATATCCCGCGCCCGCTGGTCACGCCCGCCGCGCGTTTGTCGCAAGCCTTGCAGCAGGATGGCATCATCGGGGTCAAAACCCAACCCGACGATGTGAATCGTTTTATGCAAAAAACTGACCGATATTTCCACGCCCGTCAGATACGGTAGCCCCAGCGCTTTGGCGGCGGCGGCGGCGCGGTGTTGCCCACCGATTTCGTCATGGTCGGTCAGCGCCCACAATTCCACGCCATTGGCATGGGCACGGGCGGCAAGGGCTTCAGGGGTCAATGTTCCATCCGATACCACCGAATGGCAATGCAAATCGGCGTTGTATTGGGACGGCGCAATGGGCGAAAGAGAGGATGGGGGGGTAGGTAGGGCGTTCACCCGTACATTTTAGTTCGCTGCATGAAATTCGCAGTAGTCCCGTGTGAGGGGATGCACCAATTTCAAATAACTGGCATGCAACATCAGCCGTTCGGATAAGGCTTGCACGGCGGGCGGAGCGTAAAGTGCATCGCCCAAAATAGGATGCCCTATCGCCTGTAGGTGCAGCCGCAGTTGGTGCGTGCGTCCGGTCAGCGGTTCGAGTAGGACTTGTGTCGTTTCCAGCATGGTATCCCGATGTACCACCTGCAAGCGCGTGGTGCTGGGCTTTCCGTGAACAGGGTCGATGATGCGCAGGGGGCGTAGATTCCAATCGAAGCCAATCGGCAAATCAATGGTGCAATCTGCGGTGACGATACCTGCCACCGTTGCCACATAGCGTTTGGTGACTTGCCGATGGGCGAATTGCGCACCCAAATCCCGCTGCACCGCCAAATTGCGTGCCATCACCACAATCCCCGATGTTCCCATATCCAGCCGATGCACAATCAGCGCATCGGGAAACTCGGCCTGCACCCGCGCACTCAAACAATCCTGCTTATCCGCGCCCCGTCCGGGAACGCAGAGCAAACCAGCGGGCTTATTCAGCACGATAAGGGCTTCATCGACATAAATCGTATCTATCATCGCCCCATAATACCCCCCATGAATCCAACCGAATACGTTCAACAAAAGGCGGCTGCTTCGGGCAGTAGTTTTTATTACGCCTTTCTCTTTCTGCCGCCGCCGCGCCGTGCTGCGATTACGGCGTTTTATGCCTTTTGCCGCGAGGTCGATGATGTGGTGGACGATGCCACGGAAGAATCGGTCGCTCGCATCAAACTCGCGTGGTGGCATACCGAGGTGGCACAAGCCTTCGCCGGAAAGCCCAATCACCCCGTGATGCTCGCGCTCATGCCGCTGGTCGCCGACTATGGCATTGAAGCCCGCCAGTTGCACGACATCATCGAAGGCTGCGAGATGGATTTGGTGCAGAGCCGCTATTTGGATTTTCCGAATCTGCAACGCTATTGCCATCTGGTGGCGGGCGTGGTGGGCGAGGTGGCGGCGCGGATTTTCGGGCAAACCGACCCCCAAACCACACAATACGCCCACAAGCTGGGGCTGGCTTTGCAACTGACCAACATCATCCGCGATGTGGGTGAAGATGCCCTGCGCGGACGTATCTACCTGCCCATCAACGACTTGAAGCAGTTTGATGTGAAAGCGCATGAAATCATCAACCGCCAGTATTCCGACCGCTTTACGGCGCTCATGCAGTTCCAAGCACAGCGGGCGCAGGGCTTGTATGACGAGGCGTTGGCACTGCTCCCCGCCACCGATGTCCGCGCCCAAAAACCCGGGCTGATGATGGCCTCGATTTACCGCGACTTGCTGCGCCAAATCGAAAAAGATAATTTCCAAGTCCTCCACCAACGCACCAGCCTCACCCCTCTGCGCAAAATGTGGCTGGCGTGGAAGGTGCAGGCGTTGGGGCGGATGTA
>CALMCD010000093.1 GCA_937863075.1 uncultured Rhodoferax sp.
ACCACCTGATCTGCACCCGCGCTGGTTTCCAGCCAAATGGCATGGTCGCTTAAATCGGGGAAGGCGGATTCAAAATAGGGGCGTTCGTTGCCGATTTCTAGTACCAGCACGGCGTTATCGTTCATGCGGGTGGGCAGATCGCGCAGCAGGGTGCGGATGAAATCCATGCCGTCTGTGCCACCTGCCAAGGCCAATTCGGGTTCGGCGCGGTATTCGGCGGGCAGTTGGTTCATGCTTTGCGCGTTCACGTAGGGCGGGTTGCAGAGGATTAAATCAAACGTTCCCTGCACGCCCGTTAGCCCGTCCGATTGCACCAGTGCCATGCGGGTATTCATACTGTAGCGTTCGATGTTGATACCCGCTACGGCGAGTGCTTCGGGCGAAATATCCGCGCCCACCACCGTCACTTCGGGGTAGACCTGCGTGGCAATCAGCCCGAGGCTACCATTGCCCGTACACAAATCCAGCACGCGCTGAGTGGTGTCGGAAAGCCAGTAGTCGATCGTGCCGTCCACCAGCAATTCCGCGATAAACGAACGGGGAACGATGCTGCGCTCATCCACATAAAACGCAAAACCCTGCAACCACGCCTCGCGCGTCAAATAGGCGGCGGGTTTGCGGGTGGTGATTCTTGCTTCAAAAAGTGTAGCTATCTGTTTAGATTCGGCGGGCGTTAGCGGCCGATTGAGTTCCAAATCATCCACATCCAGCGGCAGCCCCAAACGCCATAGCGCTAGCCAAGTGGCCTCGTCGTGGGCATTGGTGGTTCCATGCCCGAAGGAAATGCCCGCTTGGGTGAATTGTTCGGCTCCGGTCTGGATGAGTTCTTGCAATGTCATTAATTTTTTACGTTTAATTTTTCACGTCTAAAGTGATTTCGGTGAAAGAGGGTTCATCGGGTTCATCCGGCTCATCATCTTGCATTTGCGTGGTTTTGCTGAAATCATTTTGCATCCGCCACATCAAATTGGTGGGCGAATCGGAATTGATAAGGCCTTCTTTGCGTTCGACCACACCCGTTTGAATCAGGCGGGCAATATCGGCTTCAAAGCATTGGGAGCCTTCGGCCATGGATTTTTCCATCGCTTCTTTGACCTCGCCAAAATCGCCCTTGGCAATCATTTCCGAGATCAGTTTGGTGTTGAGCAAAATCTCTACCGCTGCGGCGCGGCTGCCCGCCACTGTGCGCAACAGGCGTTGCGATACGACCGCCTTCAAGCACGCGGACAAATCGCCCAGCATAGTTTGCCGCACTTCGACCGGATAAAAGCTCAAAATCCGGTTCAATGCCTGATAACTGTTATTCGCGTGCATGGTGGCGATGCACAAATGTCCCGATTGCGCATAAGCAATCGCCGCCGACATGGTTTCGCGGTCGCGGATTTCGCCAATCAAAATCACATCCGGTGCTTGGCGCAGCGCGTTTTTCAGCGCGACGTTGAGCGATTTGGTATCCGTGCCAATTTCACGCTGATTTACCACCGATTTTTTGTTTTTGAACAAAAATTCAATCGGGTCTTCAATCGTCAAAATATGACCGGACATATGGGCGTTGCGGTGATCCATCATCGCCGCCAGCGTGGTACTTTTGCCCGCGCCCGTTGCACCGACCATGAGCAGCAGCCCGCGTTTTTCCAGAATCAAATCCGCCAAAATAGTCGGCACGTTGAGGCTGGCCAGTGGCGGAATATCGGTGGTGATGTAGCGGAAAACCGCCGCCACCGAGCCACGTTGGTGCATGGCACTCAAACGAAAACGCCCCGCGCCCGAGACGGGAATCGCCATGTTCAGCTCGCCTTCTTCGTCCAGCTCTTTCATGCGGTGGGCTGGAACGACCTCCGCTAGCAAATTGCGCGTGGCATCCGGCGGCAAAACTTGGTTGTTGATGGGGACGCACAGCCCGTTGATTTTGATAGTCGCCGGAGCATTGGCAGACAAATACACATCGGATGCTTTCTTCTCCGCCATCAGGCGCAGAATGCGTTCCATCGTTCCCATCGTGGCGCTCATGGTATTTTCCTTAATCGCGCAGTAAATCGTTCAGGCTGGTTTTGGCGCGGGTTTGCGCGTCCACGCGCTTCACGATGATGGCAGCATAGAGGCTGTATTTTCCGCCTTCTTTGGGCAACGTGCCGCTAATCACCACCGAACCCGCTGGAACGCGACCGTAGCTGACGGTATCGGTAGCGCGGTCGTAAATCGGGGTGCTTTGACCGATGTAAACGCCCATCGACAGCACGGAATTTTCTTCCACAATCACGCCTTCCACCACTTCAGAGCGTGCGCCGATAAAGCAGTTATCTTCGATGATAGTGGGGTTGGCTTGCATGGGTTCGAGTACGCCGCCAATGCCCACGCCGCCGCTCAAATGCACGTTTTTGCCGATTTGGGCGCAGGAGCCGACCGCCGCCCATGTATCGACCATCGAACCTTCATCGACATACGCGCCGATGTTCACAAAGCTGGGCATCAACACGGTGTTGCGGGCGATGAAGCTACCGCGACGCGCCACCGCTGGCGGCACAATGCGAACGCCAGTAGCACGCACTTCGTCCGCAGTTTGGTGGGAAAACTTGGTCGGCACTTTGTCGTAAAAGCCCAAATCGCCGGATTGGATAATTTCGTTATCGCGCAGGCGGAAGCTCAACAAAACCGCTTTTTTAATCCATTGGTGGGTCGTCCATTGCCCTACGCCGTCACGGGTAGCGACGCGCAACGCGCCCGTATCCAGTTGGTGAATAACGTGTTCCACCGCATCGCGCACTTCGGCGGTGGCAGATTGCAAGGTGATGTTAGCGCGGTTGTCCCACGCGGTGTCGAGGATGGATTGCAGTTGCAAGGTCATGGGGATGTTTCAAAGAA
>CALMCD010000094.1 GCA_937863075.1 uncultured Rhodoferax sp.
TTAGTGAGCCCCAATGGGTCAAAGCGTTCGAGCTGACAGATGCTAAGTACAGATGGGCTACACCTTTATCTGTTGGGCATACAAACATTCCGCCAGTAGGTGGTCGCGGCGCTGAGTTCACAACTGATTTTTGGTGGATGATCGGTCGATGGCTCGGAGATGGAACACTTAGAATCAGACACGATAAAAAGGAGGACAGGCAGCCCAAGCGAGCAAAGCGCCCATTTCGCCCGTTTCCTGCCAATTGCGAATATTGCAATGACCCGGCACCGAGACACGAAACTTATAAGCATTTGGCTCTGTTTTATTGCAGCAAAAAATGTAGCGATTTGTCGGCAGTCAAGGGGAAGCGTGGATCTTCTGTACAAATTTGTTGTGGGTACTCAGAAGTAGACGAATTACTGCCTCGACTAAACGCCACCACCCCTGTCGGTTCAAGGGCAAAAGGAAGCGAGTACCGTTGGAGTAGACGAAACTTGCGAACGGCAGTTCTGTTTGACTGCCCACACAATGGGCTGACAGAGTGGTTGCTTGAAAATTTCGGGCAACATGCTCATGGGAAAAAGATTCCTGCCTGGGCACTATCAATGCCGTCCGACTGGAAGCAATCGCTACTGGATGGCTATGTCTCCGCTGATGGCTCAGTAAATGTCCGCTCCACCGCTATTTGTACAGTGTCAAAGGCTTTGGCTGTCGGAATTCGGATGTTAGCTGAATCACTTGGCTATCGTTCTAGTATGCACTGCTACGATCAATCGCGCTCCAATAACATCGAGGGGCGAATCGTCAACGTCCGTGACATCTGGGTCGTTAAGTGGGAAAACAACAAGTCAGAACGAGAGGCTTTTTCTGACGGTCAACACGCGTGGTCGCTGGTCAAGTCTATCCAGCCAGGACGGAGCAATATCGATGTCTATAATCTATCCGTCGATGAGGATGAATCATATACCGTTGACGGCATAGTCGTTCACAATTGCACCAATCATTCTCTGGCCAAGGGCGTAAAACGAAAAGGGCAAGCGCAGCCCGATCTGTTTGGTGAATACAAGATTGACCCGGCAGAAGAGCGCAGTAGGGCGACAATGTGGGACGTGCCGCGCTTCGCTGAGCGGCACAACTACAACTTGATTATTGTCGAGAACGTTGTGGACGCGCGCAATTGGCGACTGTTTGACGCCTGGCTGCACGCCATGAGATTGCTTGACTATGAGCACAAGTGCGTCTACTACAACAGTATGCACGCTCACCCGACCCCACAGAGTCGGGATCGCATGTATGTCATCTTCTGGAAGAAAAACAATCGCGCTCCCAATCTTGACTTCCGCCCGACTGCCCACTGTCACCGGTGCGAGCGAGACGTAAATGCAGTGCAGGCGTGGAAGAAGCCAACCAAACCGTTTGGCAAGTATCGACAACAGTACGTCTATTGCTGCCCAAGCTGCGCCAACATCATCGAGCCATATTACTACTGTGCGGCTAATGCCATTGATTGGAGCCTGCCATGCCCACGCATCGGCGATCGCACCCGACCTTTGACGGAGAAGACAATCCAGCGTATCGAAGCGGGATTAAGGAAGTATGGCGGCAAGGCGACAACGGTCAACCTGGAGCATGGTCAATCCAAAACAGCGCCGGTCTACGCGGTGGATGAGGTAATGCGCACGCAGACAACACGGCAGTCAGTCGGCTTGTGTGTGCCGCCCTATATTGTCAATTTCCGAAACAACCAGGATCTATCACCCATTG
This sequence comes from uncultured Rhodoferax sp., assembly GCA_937863075.1. Classification (GTDB taxonomy): domain Bacteria; phylum Pseudomonadota; class Gammaproteobacteria; order Burkholderiales; family Burkholderiaceae_C; genus Allorhodoferax. The sequence continues at coordinate 1,747 of CALMCD010000094.1, forward strand.
ATACGCCATTGAGTACGCTATGCACCAGCGGTTCGCACCATGGCCTGCTGATGCCGCCATTTATCACCAGCTACTACGGCACTGGCGGGGAATCGGGCATTGACGAGGTAATCCCAACAGTAACGACACTGGACCGTCATGGGGTCGTCGTGCCACCGGCTTGGGATATG
>CALMCD010000095.1 GCA_937863075.1 uncultured Rhodoferax sp.
CATCTGGCTTCTACCACCGCGACTCCCTACAATCCTCTTTTATTTACCAACGGTATTCCACCGCATTTCTATGACCCACCCTACACCCGATACGTCCAGCGTTACGCCCTCTACTCCCATGCCCCGCCCCCGTGTTTCTAGCTGGTGGCGTGCGGGGGCTATTTTTTTAATGGTGGTTTTGTCGATTTTGGTGGCGACTACGGCGAGTATGTTTGAACAGTTCAAGGCGCAGGTGCAGCATCTGCAAGTGCAACTGAAAGAAACCCAGCAGCTTAAATACGTGGCGGTGTTGAACGATACGAAAAATGCTCCCGCCATGCTCGTCACCATGAATATGCTGGACGATAAATTGCACATTCAGCGGCTCAATGGTGTGCTGGAAGGGCGTGAGGAAAGCCTCCAACTGTGGGCGATGTCCGAAGGCGACCCCACCCGTTCGTTGGGCGTATTAGGCAGCAAAACCAAAACCCTGCAAATTCCGCTAACCGAGCGCGATCTGGCCAGCGCCACGACACTGGCCATTAGCGTCGAACCCAAAGGCGGCGCGGCTGATCCGAAAAAACCGTCTTTACCCTTCCTTTTTCAAGGGATGGTGATTCGTAAAGCACTATAAATTCACAGCATTTACACGATACCCAAAATAGCCATAACTACAGGAGACAACCCCATGCTACTCACCCAAGACCAAGAAATGATCCGCGATGCCGTGCGCGAATTTGTACAAACCGAAATCGGGCCGCACGCCGCGAAATGGGATAAGGAACACACCTTCCCCAAATCGGTGCATCAAGGGTTGGCTGAATTGGGCGCGTATGGCATTTGCGTCCCTGAAGAATGGGGCGGCGCGGGGCTGGATTACGTGACGCTCGCGCTGGTGCTGGAGGAAATTGCAGCGGGCGATGGCGGAACCAGTACCGTGATTAGCGTCACCAACTGCCCCGTCAACGCCATTTTGATGAAATACGGCAATGAAGCGCAAAAGCAAAAATGGCTCACCCCACTCGCGCAGGGAAAAATGCTGGGCGCGTTTTGCCTGACCGAACCGCATGTGGGCAGCGATGCTTCCGGTTTACGCACCACCGCAGTGCGTGATGGCGATGAATACGTGATTAACGGCGTGAAGCAATTTATTACCAGCGGCAAAAATGGCGATGTCGCCATCGTGATCGCGGTGACTGACAAAAGCGCGGGTAAAAAGGGCATGAGCGCATTTATCGTCCCGACCACCGCCCAAGGTTATGTGGTCGCGCGGTTGGAAGATAAATTGGGTCAGCATTCCAGCGATACGGCGCAAATCAATTTTGATAATTGCCGCATTCCGGCGGAAAATTTAATCGGCATAGAAGGGCAAGGCTACGGCATTGCGCTGGGCGGATTGGAAGGCGGGCGCATCGGCATTGCAGCGCAAAGCGTGGGCATGGCGCGTAATGCGTTGGAAGTGGCGATTGCCTACGCCAAAGAGCGCGAAAGTTTTGGAACCGCAATCGCCAACCATCAAGCAGTAGGCTTCCGGCTTGCACAATGCGCTACCGAAATCGAAGCAGCACGGCAACTGATTTGGCACGCGGCGAGTCTGCGCGATGCGGGTAAACCGTGTCTGAAAGAAGCGGCAATGGCAAAATTGTTCGCCAGCGAAATGGCAGAACGGGTGTGCAGTGCCGCCATTCAAACGCTGGGCGGTTATGGTTATGTGAGCGATTTTCCGGTCGAACGCATTTACCGCGATGTGCGCGTGTGCCAAATTTACGAAGGCACTTCGGACGTGCAAAAAATCATTATTCAACGCGCGTTGTTTGCCGGATAAATTGGATAAATAACGATAAAAGGAAAATAAAAAATGCCAATTACCAAAAGTTCCCGCGATTTAGTCGATGAAGCGATGGAAGAAATTCGCACCTACACGGTCGCGGATGTGGTCGCGCGTCTGAACGATCCCACCATGCAGTTGATTGATATTCGGGATGTGCGCGAGTTATCGCACGGTGGCACGGTTCCCAATGCGTTTCACGCGCCGCGCGGAATGCTGGAATTTTGGGTTGACCCCGCATCGCCCTATTACAAACCCGTGTTCGGCGATGAGAGCAAAGAATACATTTTGTTCTGTGGCGCGGGTTGGCGCAGTGCGTTGGCAACCAAGGCGCTGCAAGATATGGGAATGACCAACATCGCGCACATTGATGGCGGTTTTACCGAATGGGTGAAGCAAGGTGCGCCAACAGTCACGCGCCCTTGACCTAACTCCACAAGGTCAGGCGTAAAAGTTGCTAGTATTGGCTATCCACTCTATGGTTAGCCTATGTCTATACACGCAGCACTTCATCACGTTACCCACTATTCGTATGACCGATTGGTCAATCTGGGGCCGCAGGTCATCCGCTTGCGTCCTGCACCGCATTGCCGTAGCAAGATACTTTCCTATTCGCTCAAGGTAGAACCAGCCGTTCATTTTGAAAACTGGCAGCAAGACCCGTTTGCGAACTACCAAGCGCGTTTGGTTTTCCCTGAAAAGACCACCGAATTCAAAGTGACGGTTGATTTGGTGACCGAAATGGCGGTTTACAACCCCTTCGATTTCTTCTTGGAACCCGATGCGGAAGAGTTTCCCTTCACCTACAAACCCGATTTGAAGCTGGAACTGGCTCCCTACTTGGTGACCGAGCCAGCCACGCCTTTATTCCAGCAATTCCTCGACCAAATCGACCGCACCAAGCGCCGCAGCGTGATTTTCTTGGTGGATTTGAATACGCTGGTTCACAAGGCTGTGAATTACACCATCCGCATGGAACCCGGGGTGCAAACGCCGGAAGAAACGCTGGAATTGGCCAGCGGTTCGTGCCGCGATTCGGCATGGTTGCTGGTACAACTGCTGCGCCATTGTGGACTGGCGGCGCGTTTTGTGTCGGGTTATTTGATTCAGCTTACGCCCGATGTCAAATCCTTGGACGGCCCCAGCGGAACCGAAGTCGATTTCACCGATTTGCACGCGTGGTGTGAGGTTTACCTTCCGGGTGCGGGGTGGATTGGCTTGGATGCCACCTCCGGCTTGTTGGCAGGCGAAGGGCATATCCCATTGGCGTGTACGCCCCAACCGTCGGGTGCTGCACCGATTGAAGGCGGTGTGGATCAATGCGAAGTGTCGTTCAGCCATGAGATGAAAGTCACCCGCGTTTACGAATCGCCCCGCGTCACCAAACCCTACACCACCGAACAATGGGCGGAAGTGATGGCGTTGGGTGCATCCGTGGATGCCGAATTGGACGTGGGTGATGTGCGTTTGACGATGGGCGGCGAACCCACCTTCGTCGCCGTGAGCGACCGCGATGCCGCCGAATGGAACACCGATGCCCTCGGCCCCACGAAGCGCAATTACGCCACCGCACTGGTGCAAAAACTGCGCGATGAATACGGCAAAGGCGGATTTCTGCACTTTGGACAAGGAAAATGGTATCCGGGCGAACAGTTGCCCCGTTGGGCATTGAACATTTACTGGCGTGCCGATGGCGAACCTGTGTGGCTCAACCCCGCGCTGTTCACCGATGAACGCCATCCCACGCACTACACGCACGAGGATGCGAAACGCTTCACCCAAACCCTCGCCGCCACGCTGGGATTGACCGATAAATTCATCCAAACCGGATACGAGGATACGTGGTATTACCTCTGGCGCGAACGCCGCTTGCCCGTGAATGTCGATCCGTTCAACTCCAAGCTCGACGATGAAATGGAACGCGCCCGCCTGCGCCGCGTCTTCACGCAAAAGCTGGATACGCCCGTGGGTTACGTGCTGCCATTGAAACCCAAGAACCACCCCCATCCCCTCCTTTCAAAGGAGGGGTGGCAGGCAACGCCTGACGGGGTGGTTTCTGGCTGGGAAACCGGCCCTTGGTTCTTGCGCGATGAACGGATGTATTTAATGCCCGGTGATTCGCCAATGGGTTTGCGCTTGCCGCTGGATTCGCTGCCGTGGGTGAGCAAAACCGATTTCCCCTATCTCATCCCGCAAGACCCGTGGTCGTCACGCGATAGCCT
>CALMCD010000096.1 GCA_937863075.1 uncultured Rhodoferax sp.
CAAAGTAAGAATACGTTTGAAAATATAAAATTCACCAGCGTATTATTAAACAATTTAGCTATTCCACGCGATACATCTATTTGGATTATTACCAGCGATTTTCATGCCCTCCGTTCCCAATGGATTGCAGATTATGCAGGCTGGTATAACGCGAAAGTAGTCGCATCGCACACCCCAATTTTGGCACGCCCACTGGCTTGGTTTCGTGAATACTTTTCATGGATTAAAGGGTGGGTTTTGAGTTATTTTTGAATAATTTTTGAAATTTCTAGGAGAGAAAAATATGTTTACCAAAATCCTGATCGCCAACCGTGGCGAAATCGCCTGCCGCGTTATTAAAACCGCGCAAAAAATGGGCATTAAAACCGTTGCCGTGTATTCTGAAGCGGATAAAGAAGCCCGTCACGTTCAGCTTGCCGATGAAGCTATTTTGCTGGGTGCTGCCCCATCGCGCGAATCGTATTTGGTTGCGGACAAAATTTTGGCCGCCGCCAAAGCCACGGGCGCACAAGCGATTCACCCGGGTTATGGGTTTTTGAGCGAAAACGCCGAGTTTTCCAAGCGTTGCGAAGAAGAAGGCATCGCCTTCATCGGCCCCAAGCACTATTCCATCGCGGCGATGGGCGACAAAATCGCGTCCAAAAAGCTGGCGAATGAAGCCAAAGTCAGCACCATTCCGGGTTACAACGATGCCATCGACACCGCCGAACAAGCCGTAGAAATCGCCAAAGGCATTGGCTACCCTGTCATGATTAAGGCTTCGGCTGGCGGTGGCGGTAAAGGTTTGCGCGTGGCGTTTAACGACAAAGAAGCGTTTGAAGGCTTTACTTCCTGCCGCAACGAAGCCCGCAACAGCTTCGGCGATGACCGCGTGTTCATCGAAAAATACGTGCAAGAACCCCGTCACATCGAAATTCAAATCGTGGGCGATTCGCACGGCAATGTGGTGTACTTGAACGAGCGCGAATGCTCCATCCAACGCCGCCACCAAAAAGTAATTGAAGAAGCGCCCAGCCCCTTCATCAGCGACGAAACCCGTAAAGCAATGGGCGAACAAGCCGTAGCCCTCGCCAAAGCCGTGCGTTACCAAAGCGCGGGTACGGTGGAATTTGTGGTGGGTAAAAATCAAGATTTCTACTTCTTGGAAATGAACACCCGTTTGCAGGTGGAACACCCCGTGACCGAGTGCATTACCGGTTTGGACTTAGTGGAATTGATGATTCGCGTGGCGGCTGGTGAAAAACTGCCCCTCACGCAAGCCGATGTGAAGCGCGATGGTTGGGCAATTGAATGCCGTATCAACGCCGAAGACCCCTTCCGCAATTTCCTGCCATCGACTGGACGCTTGGTACGCTTCCAACCACCCGCAGAAACCATGTTCCAAGCCGATGTGAACCAGTGGTTTGGCGTGCGTGTCGATACCGGCGTGCAAGATGGCGGCGAGATTCCGATGTTCTATGATTCCATGATCGCCAAGCTCATCGTTCACGGCAAAGACCGTAATGAAGCGATCGCCAAAATGCGCGAAGCCCTGAATGGTTTTGTGATTCGCGGTATCAGCTCTAACATTCCGTTCCAATCGGCGTTGTTGGCGCATCCGCAGTTCGTGAGTGGTCAATTCAACACCGGATTTATCGCCGAACACTATGCACACGGCTTCAAGGCGGAAGATGTTCCCCATTCCGACCCCAACTTCCTCGTGGCACTGGCGGCCTTCATGCGCCGCAAATCACGCCAACGCGCGGCTGGCCTTTCGGGTCAGTTGCCCGGTTATAACGTGAAGGTGGAACAAAATTACACCGTGGTCGTTTTATCCGCCAATGGCGATAACCAATATGTGCCGGTTCAAGTTGAGGAGTTTGTGGGTAAATCCAGCTCGGCGGTGGTCGTGGTGGACAATCGCAGCTATGAAATTTATTGCAAATCCCGCTTCAACGATGTGCGCATTGAAGGTACTGTAAACGGTACAACCTTCACCGCCCAAATCGAACGCGGAACGCAAAAGAACCCCTTGGCCATGCGCGTTCAGCACAACGGAACGCAAATTGAAGCGTTGGTCATGTCGCCCCGTAAAGCCGAACTGCACCGCTTGATGCCGTTCAAAGCTCCGGCGGATATGAGCCGCTTTGTCCTCTCGCCCATGCCCGGTTTGTTGGTGGATGTGGCGGTGCAAGTCGGTCAAAAAGTGCAAGCCGGCGAGCGCGTTGCCGTGATTGAAGCCATGAAAATGGAAAATGTGTTGTTCGCTGCGGCGGATGGCGTAGTCGGCAAAGTGCTGGCCAGCAAGGGTGA
>CALMCD010000097.1 GCA_937863075.1 uncultured Rhodoferax sp.
TTTTGATGTTTTGATGTTTTGACAATAAGGACTTTTTTATGCACAAACGTAATTTTCTCCAATTCGCGGCTTTGACCGCTGTGGCTGGCGCAGCGCTGGTCGGTTGTGGCAAGCAAGAAGCGCCTGCACCAGCCCCCGCAGCATCGGCGGCTTCGGCTCCTGCGCCCAAAGCAGAACCCTTGAAAATCGCCTTCGCCTATGTCGGCCCTGTGGGTGATGGCGGCTGGACTTTTGCGCACGATAACGGTCGTAAAGCATTGGAAAAAGAATTTGGCGACAAAATCGCCACCAGCTTTGTCGAAAGCGTGCCGGAATCGGCGGATGCCGAGCGTGTGATCCGCGATATGGCAGGTCAGGGCAATAAACTGATTTTCGGTACAACATTTGGCTACATGGAACCCATGTTGAAAGTAGCAGCGGATAACCCCAACATCAATTTCCAACACGCCACGGGCTACAAAACCGCCGCGAATATGAGTACCTATGACAGCCGCACCTACGAAGGCGCGTACATGGCGGGTGTTATCGCGGGCAAAATGACCAAATCAAACACACTGGGCGTGGTGGCATCCGTGCCAATTCCTGAAGTGATTCGCAACATCAACGCCTTCACGCTGGGCGCACAAAGTTCCAACCCCAAAATCAAAACCAAGGTGGTGTGGGTGAACGAATGGTTCAATCCACCCAAAGAAACCGAAGCCGCTACCAGCCTGATGAACGGTGGCGCGGATGTTCTGTTCCAAAACACCGATTCCGCTGCTGTATTGAAAACCGCCGAAGCCAAGGGCAAACGCGCGTTCGGTTGGGATTCGGATATGACCGCCTATGGCCCGAAAGCGCATTTGGCATCCGCCATCATCAACTGGGGGCCTTATTACATCCACGCGACCAAAGCGGCTTTGGAAGGTAAAAAAGAATCCGCTCAAACATGGTGGGGCGTGAAAGAAGGCGCGATTGACATCGTTTCTATCGCTGAAGACGTTCCCGCAGAAACCAAAGAAAAAGTGGAAGAAATCAAAAAAGGCTTGAAAGACGGCAGCTTCGCCATCTGGAAAGGCCCGATTGTGGATAACACCGGCAAAGAGCAAATCAAGAAAGATGCGGTTGCCGATGATAAATTCCTCAGCGGTTTGAACTTCTATGTGAAGGGCGTGGAAGGCAAGATTCCGGGCAATAGCAAATAATCCGCCGTCCGTTTTCACTTTTTTCACTCTTTCAAAAAGCCGCGTAAGCGGCTTTTTTTTAACCATGACATTTTCCATCCCCCCCATTCCGCCCATCGCCCCCGAACGCCTCCCCGCCTTTTTACGCACCCTGCCCAAAGCAGAATTGCATATTCACATTGAAGGTTCATTAGAACCGGAAATGATTTTCGCTATGGGTCAGCGCAACGGCATCCACCTGCCTTACCCTAGCGTGGAGGCGCTGCGGCAGGCCTATGTGTTTGATAATCTGCAAAGTTTTCTCGACATTTACCACGCCGGAACCAGCGTCTTGAAAACCGAGCAAGATTTCTTCGAGATGACCGATGCCTATCTCACCCGCGCCCAAGCCGATAACGTGCTGCACGCCGAAATCTTTTTCGATACCCAAACCCACACCGGACACGGCGTAAACGTAGAAACCGTGGTGAACGGACTCTACCGCGCCTGCGAAGAAGCTCCGCAGCGGCACGGCATGACGGCATCGTTGATTTTGTGCTTTTTGCGCCATTTAAGTGAGGCCGAAGCCTTTGAATGCTTGGAACAAATCCTTCCCCTGCGCGACAAAATCATGGGGATTGGTTTAGCCTCCAGCGAAGTGGGACACCCACCGGAAAAATTCGCCAAGGTGTTCGCCCGCGCCCGTGAACTGGGTTTTCGATTGGTCGCCCACGCCGGAGAAGAAGCGCCACCCGCGTACATTTGGAGCGCCTTGGATGTGCTGAAAGTCGAACGCATCGACCACGGCGTACAAGCGATTCACGATGCCGCCTTAATGCAGCGACTAGCCGCCGAACGCATACCCCTGACAGTTTGTCCGCTATCCAATTTGAAGCTATGCGTATTCCCCACCCTTGCCCAACACAACATCAAAACGATGCTGGACGCGGGCATTATGGCGACCATCCATTCGGACGACCCCGCATATTTTGGTGGCTACATCAACGCAAATTTCACCCAAACCTTCGCCGCCCTGAACATGACCGCCCGCCACGCCTACCAGTTGGCACGCAATAGCTTTGAAGCCAGCTTTATTGATGCGTCTTTGCGCCAGCGGTATGTGGATCGGTTGGATGCGGTGGTGGAA
>CALMCD010000098.1 GCA_937863075.1 uncultured Rhodoferax sp.
GCACATCGGCTTGCGCTAATTCGGTGTGCAATGCCTGCTGACCTTCGGCGGTTTTCAGATTGGCTTGCAGCACGCGGATGCCTTCGTGCAGCACATCGTAAGCGTGGGGGGAATAAAGCTGCATCGGGTCGGCAGATGCTGCACCAGTCGGAGCGGGCGGCTCTAGCTTCACGCAATCCGCGCCCATATCCCGACACCGCAGCAGCGCCCCCGGCCCGGGCAAATTCAGCGCCAAACTGAGAATGCGAACACCTTTCAAACAATCTTTCATCGCACCAACCTTTTCATAAACCGTCAATCTTATTTTTACCCCAGCAACGCTTGCGCAAATTCGCGGGCATTGAATGTTTCGAGTTCTTCCAGCTTCTCGCCGACCCCGATAAAGTACACGGGAACAGGACGCTCGCGGGCAATTGCTGCCAATACGCCGCCCTTAGCCGTTCCGTCGAGCTTGGTGATGATGAGTCCAGTTAATTGCAAGGCATCATCAAAAGCGCGAACCTGCATCAGCGCATTTTGCCCTGTATTACCATCAATCACCAGTAACAATTCGTGCGGCGCGGTGGCATCGGCTTTTTGAATCACCCGTTTGATTTTTTTCAGCTCTTCCATCAAATGCAACTGCGTGGGCAAGCGGCCTGCGGTATCGACCAGCACCACATCTTTACCGCGTGCTTTACCGGCATTGACGGCATCGAAACTCACCGCCGCAGGATCGCCCCCTTCTTGGCTGACAATTTCCACCAAATTGCGATCCGCCCACACCGTGAGCTGTTCCCGCGCAGCGGCACGGAACGTATCCGCAGCCGCGAGCAATACGCTGGCATCGTGGTTAGCAAGGTGGCGCGTGAGTTTGCCGATAGACGTGGTTTTACCCGCACCGTTCACGCCCGTCACCATCACCACCGTGGGTTTGTGTTCGCCGATGATGAGCGGCTTTTGCAACGGGGTGAGCAAATCCGTCAGCAAGGTAATCAGGGTATTTTTCAGCGCGACTGGATGCGTAATGCCCGTATCCTTGGCCTTACGGCGCAATTCGCCGATCAGGTATTGGGTGGCGGGCACGCCTGCATCGGCCATCAACAAAGCATCTTCTAAACTTTCATACAAGGCTTCATCCACCACCGCGCCACGGAATACGCTGCTGAGGCTGCTGGCGGTTTTACCCAATCCGGCTTTGAGTTTGTCCAGCCAGCTTTTACGCTCCGGTGCTGGGGGCGGTGGCGGGGGGGTAGTAGAAGGGATAGAAGGGGTGGAAGGGGTTTCCACCACCGGATTGACTGCAATCGGAGCCAGTAGCGCACTGCCGATCAAAGATTCCGTGACGGGGGTCGGTGGTGGGGGGGGCTTTTTCTTGAAAAAACTAAACATAACTGGACATAATAGACATGAATAAAGTAACCCCATTCTATGTTTTCTGTGCTTTCTGTTTTTTATGAAAAAAATCCCGTCCAATGTTAAAAAACCCGTCCACCGCCCAGCCCATGCACCGGGTGAGATTCGCTTAATTGGCGGACAGTGGCGACGCATTCGGCTCAAAGTGAGCAACCTTCCCGGACTGCGTCCCACACCCGACCGAGTGCGCGAAACCTTGTTCAACTGGCTAGGCCAAGATTTGAGCGGCTTGCGCTGCGTCGATGCCTTCGCCGGAACGGGTGCGCTGGGGTTTGAAGCCGCTTCACGCGGGGCTGCCGAGGTGATTTTGGTGGAACAAGACAGCACCCTCATCGCCCCCTTGCAACGCGCCTTAGCCCAACTGCTGGCACTGGAAATGCCCGAACCGATTACGCCCCCGCAAAAAATCACCGTTCAGCGTGGCGATGGCGTGGCGGCGTTGAAGCATTTAGCACCCCAAAGCACGCACATTATTTTTCTCGATCCGCCCTTTGCTTCGGATTACTACGCTGCGGCACTCCAAGCCGCTGAACGGGCGTTGATGCCGAATGGATCAATCTATCTGGAATCGCCCAAAGCGTGGACGGATGCCCTGTTGGAAGAAATTGGACTCACCGGCCTGACCATTCACCGCCATTTGAAAGCTGGTGCGGTTCACGCCCACATCGTGCGGAGGATCGCGGCATGAGCGTCATCCCAAGAACCGCCATTTACCCCGGGACTTTTGACCCCATCACGTTAGGGCATCAAGACATCATCCGCCGCGCCGCACGTTTATTTGACCGCGTGATTGTGGGCGTGGCAGCCGCCCATCATAAAAAAACGCTGTTTACGCTGGAGGAGCGGCTGGAGAGTGTGCGCGAAGTCGTTCAACCCTATGCCCAATTTTCAGAGATTACGGTTGCGCCTTTTGAAGGATTGGTGCGCGATTTTGCGGTGCATCACGGTGCGATTGCGATGGTACGCGGCGTGCGTTCGGTGACCGATTTTGATTTTGAAAGCCAATTAGCGGGCATGAATCGCGCCCTTGCACCCGATGTGGATACGGTTTTTCTCACGCCCGATGCACGCTTTCAATACATTTCCAGTACCCTCGTGCGTGAAATTGCCAAACTAGAAGGTGATGCCGCCCAGTTTGTAGACCCCCTGATTTACACCCGCTTGCAAAGGAAATTATGGCCTTAATGATTACGGAAGAGTGCATTAACTGCGATGTGTGCGAACCCGAATGCCCGAATCAGGCCATTTACATGGGCGAGAAAATCTACGAAATTAACCCCAATCTCTGTACCGAATGCGTAGGACACTTCGATAGACCCCAGTGCATGGAGGTGTGTCCGGTTTCCTGCATCCCCGTCAATCCGGCATTCGTGGAAGATAAGGTGGCATTGTTGGCCAAATACCAACGTCTCATCAGCACCTAAACGGCACTGTATCAGCGGTTGATGCGGTGCTGGCGACGGGTTTTGGCAACCTTGGCCGGAAGTGGTAGCCGCTCCACGGTCTTGATGCGTTTCTGGGCTTTTTGGGCTTGGCGCAGAGCGATACGTTCTTGTGCTTCACGCTGGAGACGCTCTTTCTCCAGCTTTTTCGCTAACTTCGCTTCTTTTTGAATACCCGCAGCGGTCTGCGTCCGCTGTTCGGGGGTACGGCTGTCTTGAACATCCACCCCATGGGCATCGGCAGCACAGGGGACGCTGCTATAAGTCGTCCCACAACGATACACATTTTGAGCGCAAACGCCCGTCGATGTTACACAAGATGCTATCAAAAGAGAAGCGAGTTTACCTTTCATCGCGCTTTCGCTGATGTTTTTTTGGGTGCTTTTTTTCGCTTTACCGCTTTCGTGCTGGATGTTGAGGGTGAAGTCGAACGTGCTTGCGCAGGTGATCCTCCGCCATTGCTCGCAGCACCTTGTATTTTGCGGGAACTTTCATGGTGCGCCGCCATCGTTTTCAGCCAAAGCAAAGGCTGCCCACCTAAACGCTCTAGACGCTCTTGCTCTTGCGGGGAAGGCGGAACGGTCGCATCGTTCACCATACGCGCAGAAGGTGGGTTATTCACGGCCAACGGCACAGTGGCAGGCTGAGTCGGGGCGGGACGCGGTTTCGGCTGATTTTTCGCATCCTGCGCCTCAGCACCCGTAGTGACTGCGAGAATCGCTATAAAAATAGAAGCAATAGGTGTTTTCATCGGGATTTCGCTTGTGATTTTTTGTCCGGAGTACTGACCTGCGACTTACGATTTGCCTGATTTGCTTGATTCGCTTCATGCGCTGCCGCCATTGTCTTTAACCAAAGCAGGGGTTGCCCACCTTGACGCTCTACGCGCTCTCTTTCGGCAGGCGTTAATTGAGCGCTATCCCGCGTAGTGCGTGGCGAGACAGGATTAGCCACGACCGGAGGAGTACCTTGCGGAGCAGTCGCAGCCGGTTGATGCGATACCAACTGTGGCCTATCCTGCGCATTAGCACCCGCAGCTACTGCAAGAATCGCTATAAAAATAGAAGCAATAGATTTTCTCATCGGGATTTCGCCTGTTTTTTCGAGGGTTTCTGGCGCTTGGATTGTTTGCCAGCTTTGGTATGTGTTTTATCCATTGGTGACCGCGCTCCGGGTGGCGGGTCTTTCGGTTTAACACCAATAGGCACACGGTTATTAGCACCCTGTGCTGCATTAACAGCCGTCAACTTTAGCAAAGCCAGTGGGCCGGCCCCTAGGCGACTCAACCGCTCCAAGTTTATTCGCTCTTGCTCTGCGGTGGTCGCAGCAGTAGGAGCCTGAGTGCCTAATCGACCACCCGCCGCATTGTTTGCGGGTTCGCGTTGACTATTCGGCTGATTCGGCTGATTAAGTTGCGCATTCATTCGCGCTACCTCTTCTGGTGTCAAATCCTTTACACCCTGAACAGCACCAACCGGTGACACTGCACATATTGCTGCAAAAATGGTAGCAAATCGCCATCTCATCTTCATGAATTGCCCTTTGGTATAGTGTCTGTATTTTGCACCAAAATGTTCTGCTGCGGTGATTGGGATGGCAGTGGCTTACTTTTTCTGACAGGTTTATGGGTATGAACCTGAAGCATAGCCTTTTCCATATCACCCGATAAAAAATGGGGAAACGCTTGCAGGGTGCGATCAATACATTGTTCAATCGCAATGCGGTGATCGAGTAATGGTTTTTTCAATACCCACGAAACCACTTCATCGCGGTGACCCGGATGCCCCACGCCTACACGTAGCCGCCAATAATCTCCCGTTCCCAACTGCGCATGAATATCACGCAAGCCGTTATGCCCCGCGTGACTACCACCGAATTTTAATTTCGCCATCCCCGGGGCAATATCCAATTCATCATGCACGATCAGTATCTCCGAAGGCGCAATTTTAAAAAAACGCGCCAAGGCAGCAACCGATTTACCCGATAAATTCATAAAGGTTTGGGGTTGCAACAACCATACAGTTTGACCATTCACCGTGGCACGCGCTGTCAGCCCATGATACCCCTTCTCCATCACCAATGGAGTCTTCAATTGGCGTGCCAAAGCATCTACCCACCAAAAGCCTGCATTGTGACGAGTTGCCTCATATTCCAAGCCGGGATTTCCCAAGCCGACAAACAATTTAATCATACAGCGTAATCGTAACGCAAATTGCAACACCTAAAAAACACCTAAAAGCATGTAAAAACGGCCCACCGAAGTGAGCCGTTTTAATGATTCAAAATCAATTGAGTGCTAATTGCAAACCCAATTATTTTTTACCTTTGCCTTTGCCTTTGGCGGGAGCAGCAGGTGCTGCTGCGGTAGCAGCCGCAGAAACTTCAGCCGCTGGAACCACCACCGACACCACAACGGGGTCACGGTTGCTGCCACGAACCACTGCTTTCACGCGGTTAGGCAATTTGATGTCCGACAGGTGGAAAGAAGAACCTTTCTTCAAACCCGACAAATCGACCGTAATAAATTCGGGCAAATCGGCGGGCAAGCAGGAAACATCCATCTCGCTCAAAACATGGGTAACCAAGCAGTGATCCAGTTTGAATGCAGGGGATTCTTCTTGACCGATGAAGTGCAGAGGCACTTTCTTGTGCATACGGGTATTGGCATCCACACGTTGGAAGTCAGCGTGCAACACCATTTGTTTGAAGGGGTGCATTTGCAGGTCACGCAACAAAACAGGCGTTACTTGACCGTCAATTTCCATTTCCAAAACGGATGCGTGGAAAGCTTCTTTCTTAATGGCGTGCCACAAGAAGTTGTGATCCAATTCGATAGCGACAGGCTCTTTGCCCATGCCACCGTAAACGATGCCGGGTGTGCGACCCGAATTGCGCAGACGGCGGCTCGCACCCGTACCCTGCTTGGCACGCTCAAAAGCGACGAATTTCATACTTTTCTCCTAGATTGAGTCCACCGCGACCAGTGTGACTCGGTTTAATAAAAACAAAAAGGGTTTAATCCGCAAACAAGCTCATCACCGATTCGCCATTGGCGATACGCTGAATGGTTTCAGCAATCAGAGGAGCAACGGAAAGCTGGCGAATTTTGGTGCAACCTTTGGCAGTTTCGCTCAGCGCAATGGTGTTGGTCACCACGATTTCGTCCAACGCATCGCCGCTTGAAAGGCGTTCGATAGCGGGGCCGGAGAAAATGGGGTGCGTGCAATAGGCATACACTTTTTTCGCACCGCGTTGTTTCAACACTTCAGCGGCTTTCACCAGTGTGCCGGCGGTATCAATCATGTCATCCATGATGACGCAATTACGACCATCCACTTCGCCGATAACGTGCATTACTTCGCTCACATTGGCTTTGGGGCGACGCTTGTCGATAATCGCCAAGTCACAACCCAACTGTTTTGCCAGCGCACGGGCGCGAACCACGCCACCCACGTCCGGCGAAACGACCATCAGATTTTCATAATTCTTCTGGCGCAAATCACCCAGCAAAACGGGCGAGGCGTAGATGTTATCCACGGGAATATCAAAAAAGCCTTGAATTTGATCGGCGTGCAAATCCATCGTCAACACACGCGCCACACCCACGGCTTGCAACATATTGGCAACCACTTTAGCGGTAATCGGCACACGGGTAGAACGGGGACGGCGATCTTGGCGGGCATAGCCAAAATAAGGAATCACGGCGCTAATACGATCGGCGGATGCACGTTTCAAGGCATCGACCATGATCAGCAATTCCATCAACGTATCGTTAGTGGGAGCGCAGGTGCTTTGCACCACAAAAACGTCGCGGGCGCGGACGTTTTGATTGATTTCCACAGTGACTTCGCCATCCGAAAAGCGCGAAACGGTGGCATCACCCAGAGAAATACCCAGATGCTGCGCAATTCCTTCGGCCATAGCACGATTGGAATTACCCGTGAAAATCATGAAATCAGGAATACTGGACGCGCCAGAAGATGAGTCAGATGGAAAAGCCTGCATTCGGGTTCCAACAAGTAGAAGACGGGAAGTTCGTTCCCAGATGAATGATTTGGCAGGGGAAAAAGGATTCGAACCTTTGCATGCTGGAATCAAAATCCAGTGCCTTAACCAACTTGGCGATTCCCCTACACAGGTGGTTGACAAAAATCAACCACCGTTAACCTTTTTGACATCGCTACCAACCCAATCCATAAGGGGATGTGATGGTAAATTGTTGCATATTCTAACCTGCATTCCAACAGGAGCAGAAGCAGTATCGACCGTATGCAACAGCTTCGCAAATACAGCACTCCCAGAACCCGTCATCCGACCCTGAAGCCCTTGGGACTTCAACCACCCTAACGCATGTGATACATCAGGACAGATTTTTTCGGCGACTTGCTGCAAGTTATTTTGACCAAATTCAAATGTATTCGCTGCGAAGTCCCGCATTGTAGCAAACTTTGAGTCCCGTTTCAGCATTGCATCAGAAAAAATCAAACGCGTCTCCAATCCCGCATCCGGTTTGACCACCACAAACGCGGCGGATGGCAGATCAATCGGGGTGATTTTTTCCCCAATTCCTTCCACCCACGCATTGCGCCCGCCTAGGAAAAACGGCACGTCCGCCCCCAGTTGAAGCCCTATTTGCGCCAATGCGGACAAGGGCAGATTCAGTTGCCACAAGCGATTGAGCGCCAGCAAGGTAGAAGCCGCATCGGAAGACCCGCCCCCCATACCAGCCTGTGCGGGAATGGATTTGGCAATACCGATATGCACCCCCAACGGGCATTGCGTGAATTGCTGCAAGGCTTTGGCAGCGCGGATCACCAAATCATCGGCGGGCAGGGGCGTGGTTAAATCTTCACGGCTGATGCTGCCGTCTGTGCGCACGTCAAAATGCAAGGTATCGCACCAATCCACCAGCATAAAAACGGATTGCAGCAGATGGTAACCATCCGCGCGGCGACCCGTGATGTGCAAAAAGGTATTCAGCTTGGCAGGAGCCGGAACATCGTACAGTGCTTTCATGATTCAACGCTCCAAACTGATTTTCAAATCGACCGGAATTTCGGGGGGCAAACGCCGTGCATCCAACCGTCCGCTGGAAAGGCGTTCTAAATCGGCTTCCCAGCCCACAGCGGGCGCATTGTCACCCTGAAGCCACGCGAACAAGCTGCCAATCGGCAATTTTGAACCGACTGCGTGCAGCGTCAATGCGTCTAGCGATTCAAAATCCCGAACCTCTCCCCGCGCACGCAGTTTCGCCCCTTGCGCACCCCATTCCAACTGCGCTGCCGTTAAACCCAGCGGGGTGGAAAACGTCAGCGTTCCGGTTGTGGCATTGCCTTCCAATTCAAAATCGGCGGAAAAAGTTTCTATCGGGTCGCTATAAATCTTCAAAGCCAAGCGACCTTGCCAAGAGGTGGTTTTTTCTACAGGTGTTGTTGTGCAGGCAGCGAGCAAAAAAATCGCCAACACCATTCCCAAGTGGCGCAGGATGCTCATGGTTTTTGTTGAAAGCGTTTCAGGGTTGCACGCAGGGTGTCATTTTGGGGATTGATTTTCAAACCCTGTTCCCAGATCGTGCGGGCTTTTTCCGGCTCCCCTTTTGTCCACAGCACCTCGCCCAAATGCGCGGCTATTTCGGCATCTTGCCCAGCATCGAATGCGCTTTGCAGTACACGCAATGCTTCCTCGATATTGCCAGCCCGAAACTCCACCCACCCCATGCTGTCCATGATGTAGGGATCGTTGGGTTTGAGGGTTAACGCCTCTTTAATCAAATCGTAGGCTTCGCGCAAGCGGATATTGCGATCGGCCAAGGAATAGCCCAGCGCGTTATACGCATTGTGATAACTGGCATCGATCCGAATAACTTGAAGCAAGAACGACTCCATGAGGTTCAATTCTCCGGCTTTCTCGGCGGCCATTGCCAATTCGTAGAGCATATCGGTGTTATCGGATGCCAATTCCCGCGCCTGCTCGAGGTATTTTTGCACCTGCTCGGATTGCGCACGGTGCTTGGCGATTTTGGCGAGGGAAGCGTAGGCATCGATCATCCCTTTTTGTACTTTTCTCGCCCTCGCTTTTTCTTCTGCTTCTACTTCTGTTTCTACTTCTACTTCGGATGCTGTTTTTGATGATTCCGATGATTCTGACGTTTTAGATGCTGGTGCGGCATCTTTGGCTTTGTGCAAAGGCGATTTCAGCGACGTTTGGGTGAGGCGGATATAGGTTTGGAGCGAAGGTTCTGCGTTATCGAACAGGGATTGTTCCACCTCCAACGCCCCCCGCATCAACCAGCCATCGGTATTCTCGGGGGATTTTTGCAACAGCGAAAGCACTTGCGCATACGCAGCGGGAATGCGCTCCATTCTCCACAGTGTGGTGACGTAGGATTGGTGCAGCTCTGCATCGTAATCTTTGGTTGTACTGAGGTACTGCTGAACGAGTGGGTCAGCGGCCACCTTTTGGCTCACCAAATAAATAGCAAGGGGTATCGGGTCTTTGGAATTCGCATCGAATGCGATGGCTTTGCGACAGGCATCCAACGCACTGTCCGCATCCCCTGCAACCATGCGTAAAACGCCAATCGTCACCCAGATATTGGCGGCGATGGCGGGCGGTGTGTTGCGATGCTTCAGTTCAAATTGAAACGCTTTTTCGACCACATTCGCGGCTTGCTTTTTATCGTTGATACGCCCGAAGTACGAGGGAAGCTGCTGAAGGAATTTTTTGCGATCCGCTACAGGGGTTGCCGCAAATTGGCGTTTCAAAACCTGTTGCGTTTCGGCGACACGGTTCATACCCAAAAGCACCTGAAGCTGGTAACGGTTTGCATCTTGCGATTGGGGAAACATGTGCGTCCACGCATTCACCACCTCCAGCACCTTGGTGCTAGAACGGGTGCGCAGAGCGGCCTCAAATGCCCGTTCATAAATCGCTTCCGATCGGGTTCTGCGGGCGGCATTGAGGAGTAAATTGACACCGTTGAGGTTACTTGCGTCATCACGCGCACTGATTTCGCCTAGCAACAATTCGTAAAACGTGTCGGCCGTTAAACCAGAATCTTGCGGTGCTTTGAGCGTTTTCAACGCTTGGGGCGCAGCCGGAGCGGCTACAGCATACAGACCCATCGTGAGAAGGGTCACAAATGTGAGGGTGTGAAAATGTTTAAGGCATGGCATCGGGTCATAATAATCCAACTCAAACGAATCTACGCCCTTTAATGCCATGCCGGAGTTACCAGAAGTTGAAGTTACCCGCCTTAGTTTTGTCAGCCGCATTGCCCATGCACGCATCGAAGCAGTGCGTTTAGGCCAGCCGCTGCGCTGGGCGCTGGGCGTTGAACCGCACCATTTAGTCGGGCGCGTGGTGTTGGACGTGCGTCGGCGCGGTAAATACCTGCTGCTGGATATGGATGCTGGCTTATTGCTGATCCATTTGGGAATGTCGGGGCGTTTGTCGTTTTCTTGCAACCCTCCCGCAGCGGGGAAGCACGATCATTTTGAAATGCAAACATCGGCAGGTGTTTTGCGCTTGCACGATCCACGGCGTTTTGGGGCAGTGGTCTGGGCGGAAAATGCACAAGCACCCATCGTACAAAAGCTGCTCGGCAAACTGGGGGTGGAGCCGTTTTCACCCGAATTTACGCCACAAGGGTGGCACTTGGCACTACAACGCCGCACCGCCCCCATCAAGCAAGTGCTGTTAGCGGGGGATACCGTGGTAGGAGTTGGTAACATTTATGCGTCCGAAGCACTCTTTCTGGCACGAATTCGCCCTACCATTAGGGCATGTGATTTAAGTTTGGCACGGGTAGCACGTTTGCATGGCGCGGTGCAGCAGATTTTGGCACGCGCACTGGCGTTAGGTGGCAGTACCTTGCGGGATTTTTCCAACGCATACGGGGAAGATGGGCATTTTCAACTGGAAGCAATGGTATACGGTCGTGAAGGTTTACCCTGTACCGTGTGTGCTACGCCTATTCGGGGGATGCGGCAAGGGCAACGTTCGACATTTTTCTGTTACAAATGCCAGAAATGTTGAAACATACGATACGGTGGAGTGTGCTGTAAAAGTGCTATAAGAGTACGATATTGAGCGAATCAACGGGGGTCTAGTGACAGTTACATTTACAGAAAAATTTGACCAACTCGGTGCATGGCGGCGTGAGTTTGCGCTGCGCCTGAAATTGCTATCCGAGTGGCTGAGGGACAATGACTTAATCGACTCTGGCTTGGAAGAGCGTTTGGTACGCCTAGGCGAGCAGGTGCGCTCTGACAAAGTAATGGTTGCTTTTGTTGCCGAGTTTTCGCGCGGCAAGTCGGAACTCATCAATGCCATCTTCTTCGCGGGCTATGGTCGTCGCATCATGCCGGCTACCGCTGGGCGCACCACCATGTGTCCGACCGAAATGGGCTACGATGCCGAGATTCCACCCTGTTTGCGCCTCTTGCCGATTGAAACCCGTCTGAAACCCCAAGCGTTGATGGAATGGCGCATGGCCCCTGAAAAATGGGAACGGTTTGACTTGGATGTGAATAATTCGCAGCAACTGGCCTCGGTCATGGAAAAAGTGGCGGAAGTGCGCATGGTCACCAAAGACCGCGCCCGCGCACTAGGGCTGTGGCACGATGATTCCCCCGACGACAACCCGCCCGTGGATGCCGATGGCATGGTGGAAGTTCCCAAGTGGCGGCACGCGCTCATCAACATCGCCCACCCCTTGTTGAAACAGGGCTTGGTGATTTTGGATACACCCGGGTTGAATGCGATTGGTGCTGAACCGGAATTGACCGTCAGCTTGATTCCGCAAGCGCATGCGGTCGTCTTTATTTTGGGTGCGGATACGGGCGTGACCAAATCCGATCTGGCTATCTGGCGCGAGCATTTGATGCCGGATACCGATTCGCAAGATTCGCGCTTGGTGGTACTCAACAAGATCGATGGTTTGTGGGATGCTTTAAGCACCCCCACGCAAATCGATCTGCAAATCATGCGCCAGCAAACCTCCACTGCGGATATTCTGAGCATTCCCCACGAGCATGTGATTGCGGTATCGGCACAAAAAGGTCTCGTCGCCAAGGTGACCAACGATGCCGAGCTGCTCACCCGCAGCCGCTTGCCCATGCTGGAAGAAGCGCTGGGCTTGGGCATGATGAAAAAGCGGCAAAAAATTCTCGGCAATGCCATGATCGCAGGCATTACCGACTTGCGTACCGAAGCCGCTCGCATCATCAATGTGCGCAAGCGTGATTTGACCGAACAACTGATGGAACTCAACGGGCTGCATGGCAAAAACGCCTCGATGGTGCGGCACATGCGTTCCCGTATCGCGCAGGAACAAACCGAGTTCAATCTGGGTGGAGCCAAAATCCATGCCGTGCGTTCCGTCCACATGCGTTTGATGCGTGAGGTGTTGGACTTGTTAAGCACCACCATGCTCAAACAAGAACTGACGCAGCTAAGCCAGCGTTTGCAATCCAAGGGCATCAAAATCGGCATTCGCCAAGCGTATGACGACACCTTTGGCCGTTTGCGCGGCAATCTGCAAAAGGCACAGCTTTTGTGCAACGAAATCCAAAGTATGCTGGGTGCATCCTTCAAGCAGTTGAATGTGGAACATGGCTTTTCGCTGCAAGTTCCCCCCACACCGCTGATGGATCGCCACACTTCGGACTTGGATACCGTTGAACGGAATCACCTGCAATACCTCAGCTTGACCAATGCGCTGAAGTTGGCTCAACCCGAATTTGCCGACCGTTTAATGCGTGCGCTGGCCACCCGTCTGCGTACCATTCACGATACCGCGCTGGCCGATGTAGAGCTGTGGAGCAAAACTGCGGGTGCGCAAATTGACGTGCAGTTGCGCGAACGCCATCGGCATTTCCGCCACCGTCTGGAAGCGATTGATCGCATTCAGCAAGCCACCGGTGGCTTGGAGGAGCGCGTCAAAGATATTGACCAGCAAGAAACCGCACTGTGTCAGGTGGAATTGAAGTTGATTGAACTCACCGATCATCTTCTGGCAGCCAACCGTGCGATTACCGAAGATACACCCCATCCACCGCCCCCCTCTGCGGCCTCTGCTACCGCTGAAGCAGATACCATTGCCCCCGAAACCGTTGGCTGATACGCACCCGCCTGAATGCTTTGCCACCCAAGTCGTGCGGTGGCAAGCAGTGCGGGGGCGCAACCATCTACCGTGGCAACAGGGGCGTGATCCCTATCGGGTGTGGCTCTCGGAAATCATGTTGCAACAAACGCAAGTAGCCACCGTTATCGGCTACTTCGCGCGTTTTATCGCCCGTTTCCCTGATTTAGCAAGCCTTTCCCATGCTACCGAAGACGAGGTGCTAGGGCTTTGGAGCGGCTTGGGTTATTACACCCGCGCCCGTAACTTGCTCCGCTGCGCCCAGCACATTGCTGCGGATTATGGCGGTGTGTTCCCCCGCACGGCAGCGCAATTAGAAACCCTGCCCGGTATTGGACGCTCAACCGCCGCCGCGATTACCTCGCAATGCTTTGGGGAGCGAGTTCCTATTTTGGATGCCAACGTCAAACGTGTAATTACACGGGTAGCGGGGTTTGAGGGTGATTTGGCACAGGCCGCCAAGGTGCGCCAGCTATGGGAAATTGCATCCCATTACCTCCCAACCACCGCCGACGATATGCCGCGCTACACGCAAGGCATGATGGACATCGGCGCGATGATCTGCCAACCCAAGCAACCACGCTGCCACGAATGCCCCGTACAAAGCGAATGTACCGCCGCAGCCCAAGGTAACCCACAACGCTATCCGGTTCAAAATCGCCGACTCAAGCGCAGCAGCCAAACACTGTGGCTTTTATGGGCGCAAAAACCCGACGGCGCAATTTACCTGTACAAACGCCCCAGCCAAGGGATATGGGCGAATCTGCATTGCCTCCCCGTATTCGATTCCGAACAGGTGCTGCGTGATGCAATGCCCGCAACATGGCTGCCTTTATTGCGCCCCCTACCTGCTTTCACCCATGTTTTAACGCATAAAGATTTACTGCTTTATCCGTTTCAAGTATTTCCAGAATACCCGAGTGATACGGAAATCATCCATGTAGAGAATGGGCGTTGGGTTGCCGCAGAAACTTGGGAAGCATTGGGTTTGCCTGCGCCGGTGCGGAAGTTGCTACAGA
>CALMCD010000099.1 GCA_937863075.1 uncultured Rhodoferax sp.
GGAGAAGGTTTGAATCCCAATTGGGAGTTTTTTACGGGTTGTGGTCATTTTTTCTAGTATCTAAAAAAATAATAATTCATGCACGGTATTTTCTTTCGTCACTGGATTTTCACTAACTATCCCACCACGAACTAGGCGTACATTAAAACTATAGTTGCGACTATAGTCGTCGGAATAGCCCTTATTTTTGCCGTACCCGGTGGGCCAAATAAAAATACGCTTTGCCCTGCTAAAATAGAAAGTAGCGCAACCGACATCGTTTCTTCACGCTCTTGCAAACCCGCGCAAAGGTATTGATGGATTGTTTGAAAGCGTTGGTATAAATTAGTCTTATTCATATTTATTTTACGGGCTTAAATCCCCGCAACCATTTAGCGGCGGGTAAATTCCATTGGCGTTGAATCGTATCGGTGCGTTCTAATAATATATTGCGATTCGGGCGACTGGGCGTGCGTTGGGCTAATACTACGGTATTGCCTTCGCGCGTGGCTTTGAATGCCCAAATGGCATCTTCACCAAACGCGGCGGTCATATTGGCGACGCTGCGATCAAAACTTGACGAACGCCCGAATAAATTCACCGTCATGCAGCCTTCTTCGGTCAGCATGGCGCGGCAATCGGCGTAAAACTCGGCACTATCGAACACGGGGCCGGCGGCTTCTTCGTCATACAAATCCACTTGCAAGGCATCGACCGCGCCCAGCCAGTGCGCTTGCCGAATTTCCTGCGACGCATCCGCCAAAATCACCTGCAAGCGGCTATTGTCTTGCGGCAGTTTGAACCAGCCACGGCACGCAGCCACAACTTGCGGATTCAGTTCAATGGCGGTGGTTTTCATTTTCAGTTCTTTGTGGCAGAACTTGGTGAGCGAAGCCGCGCCCAATCCCAATTGCACCGCTTGGCGCTTGGTGACCGAATCCGGCTCCACAAATAAAAGCCACGCCATCATGCGCTGAATGTATTCATGCACCAAGGCGGTGGGCGCGTCCATGTTCATGGAGCCTTGAATCCAAATGCTATCCAAATGCAGATGCCGGATATTACCTTCATCCGAAAAATACACTTCGGGTAAGTGAATGGGGGTGGAGTGGGGAGAATGGGAAGAGGAGGTTTGTTTTTTTGCCATGCGGGGAGTTATACCAGCATCGCTCCCAATTTCGGTAACGCCGCCATAGCATTTTGCGTGGTGGCCTGTGCCAGTGCTTCCGGCGTAATGCCGCGCAAATCGGCAATCAGGGCAGCAATGCGGGGTAATTCAGCGGGAATGTTGTCGGGAGGAACGATGCCTGCCGCGCGTTGTTCCGCCGTCACGTAAAGCCAATGCGGGGGCATATCGGGTGCATCGGTTTCCAGCACCAGCGCATCCAGCGGCAAAGTTTGCACCAGCTGGCGTAAATGCCGCGCCCGTTCATACGTCACCGCGCCACCAAAACCCAGCTTAAAACCCCGCTGTATAAAATGATGTGCTTGCTGCAAACTGCCATTAAAAGCATGGGCAATTCCACCGCGTACCGGAATATCGCGTAAATGCTTTAATACGTTATCCACCGCGCGGCGAACGTGGAGCATGACGGGTAAATCCAATTCACGCGCGATTTTTAATTGTTCTCGGAAAAAGAATTCTTGTTTTTCTGAAATAACATTTCCAAAACCATAAAACCCATCTAAACCAATTTCCCCTATTCCGACTAGGCGTGGATCATATTGGTATTTTTCCAGCATGGATTTTAAGAGCGATAAATCATCTTCCGAAGTCCGTTCCACAACCAGCGGATGAATCCCCAGCCCATAGCTATATCCCAGCGCGTGGGCAAGGGTTCGGACGGTATCGAAATTCGCCACCTCCACCGCTGGAATCACGCAATGCGCTACACCTTTGGTAGCTTCTTCTAACTCTAACAGAAGGCTGGTGGGTGCTAGCGAGACTGCATCAAGGTGGCAATGCGTGTCAATCAGACAACCCAATCAAAGCCCCCAATGTTTCCCCACAATGCCCGCCAGTTGCATCATGCCGATTTGTGGCTTGCCAAAAACGGGCAACAATTTGGCATCGGCATTGATATTGCGTTTATCTTTGGGGTCTTGCAGATTATGGGCGCGGATATATTCCCACAATTTTTTAATCACGTCGGGGCGAGAAATTGGCTCTGCGCCGATAACCGCTGCCAATTCAGGGCTGGGTAATTTTCCGGCTGCTGTGGTTTTTTTATCCGCTACCTTTTTAGGTGCTGCTTTTGTTTTGCTTGCGGTTTTGGCTGCTGTCGCGGTTTTAGCCGTCGTCGCTGCCGTGGTACGTGGTGGAAATTTACTGGGCGCAAATTCAAAATTGACTTTGCCCGCCGCTGCATCCCACACCAACATGGCTTTGAAGGCACGTTTGGTGCGGGTGGAAACGAATTTGTCTAATAAATCGGTTTTTCCGGTGGCTAATAATTTTTGCATTTGGGTGCGTTCAATCGGCTGCTGCAAAATAATTTGCCCTGATTTGAAATCACACGTTGCGCTGGAATTATTCGCGGTCAATACGCTGCGTTCGCACACATAATTCTTACCGTGTTCAAAAACGTGACCACCGCATTTAGGACACGCCCCCAGCGGTTCTTGCGCGGAAAAATCCGCCAATTCGCCGCCTTCTTCGCCCGTTTTATCGTCGCCGAAATCGAATTCCAGTTTATAGTTTTTTGCTTCCTCATCAAAAGCCAATGTAATTTCTGCCACAAAAGGCCAGCCGGCTTTGGAGCGGAAACCATCCAAGGGGCCAATGCGGTGGCGTTTTAATAATTCTTCGACTTCGGTTAATTCAAAGGTGCGTCCGGCGGGTGATTTTCCGAAGGAGAATCCGCATTCTTTTTCGCAGGTAAAACGGCGGTAATTTTCTTTCACCATGCCACCGCAATTCGGGCAGGGGGTTTGCAGGGTGGCATAGTTCCCCGGAATGGTGTCGCGGTCGTATTCTTTGGCTTTTTTCACGACGCGCTCGGTCATCGTGGCAATTTCTGCCATAAAGGTTTTACGCGGTAATTTTCCGTGTTCCATTTGCGCGAGTTTGTATTCCCAGCCGCCCGTTAATTCGGCTTTGCACAATTCTTCTACACCCAAACCGCGCAATAAAGTCATTAACTGAAATGCTTTGGCAGTGGCAATTAACTCACGGCCTTCGCGCAGCATGTATTTTTCGGTAATGAGTCCTTCAATAATGCTGGAACGGGTTGCGGGTGTACCTAAACCCTTTTCTTGCATCGCTTGGCGCAATTCATCGTCTTCGACGGTTTTACCCGCGCCCTCCATTGCGCCCAGCAACGTGGCTTCGGAATAACGGGCGGGTGGACGGGTTTTTAATGCTTTCGATTCCACCGGATTGCCGATAACCGTTTCATTTTTTTCTACGGGAACGAGATTACCATCCCCCGCTTCGGTGGTCGCTTCTTTGCCATAAATTGCCAGCCACCCGGGTTTAACCAATACTTTGCCCTCGGTTTTGAAGGTGTGATTGGCCGCAGTGGTGATGCGTGTCGTGATTTGGTGTTCCGCGCTGGGGAAAAATACCGCCATAAAACGGCGTGTTACCAAATCGTAGATTTTTTGCTCGGCTTCGGATAATTCCCCGGGTTCTTGCAGCGTGGGAATAATCGCAAAGTGATCGCTCACCTTGGCATTATCAAAAATACGTTTACTCGGTTTACTGGGGTTTATATATTTTCCTTTAATCGCGGTGGCGGCAAAAGGAGCCAGATGTTTCATATTGCTGTGCGCAATCATTTCCAACGTGGAACCCACCACGCTGACATAATCTTCGGGCAAATTGCGTGAATCGGTACGTGGATAGGTTAATGCTTTATGGCGCTCGTATAAACTTTGCGCTAATGACAGCGTGGTTTTAGCCGAAAATCCGAATTTATTATTCGCCTCGCGCTGCAAACTGGTTAAATCAAATAGCAGCGGCGATGCCTGCGTGGTCGGTTTGCTTTCTTCCTTTACTGTGGCGGGCTGGTTGCGCACGGCGTTGGCGATGGTTTGGGCTTCATCGGCGCTCCACACACGGTCGCGGTCGGTGCGCAGGGCGGCATCGAACCATTTTCCGGCGTACTGTCCGGCTTGGGCGGTGAAGGTCGCGTGAATTTCCCAGTAATCTTTGCTGATGAAAGCGCGGATTTGCTCCTCGCGTTCCACCACGATGGAAAGCGTCGGCGTTTGCACCCGCCCCACGGTGGTGAGGAAAAAGCCGCCATCGCGTGAATTAAACGCCGTCATTGCCCGCGTGCCGTTGATGCCAACCAGCCAATCGGCCTCCGAACGGCATCGCGCTGCATCGGCTAGCGGCTGCATTTGGGCATTGGTGCGCAGGTTGGAAAAGCCGTCCCGAATCGCTTGCGGGGTCATGCTTTGCAGCCACAGGCGTGAAACGGGCTTGCCCAAGGGTTTAGCACCGCCCGCGTATTGTTCGATTAAGCGAAAAATCAATTCGCCTTCCCGCCCCGCATCACAGGCATTGATGATTTCAGCAACATCCTTGCGCTTGGCGAGTTTCACCACGGCGGCAAGGCGTGCCTTGGTTTTTTCGACCGGTTTCAAATCGAAGTGCGGCGGAATCACGGGCAGGTGCGCGAAGCTCCATTTACCGCGTTTCACATCGTATTCTTCGGGTGCTTGAATCTCGACCAAATGCCCGACGGCACTGGAAACGACGTAGGTTTCGCTCTCAAAATACTCAGCGTGCTTTTCAAATTTTCCAGCGATGGGGGTGAGCGCACGCACAATGTCTTGGGCGACCGAGGGCTTTTCTGCGATGACTAGTTTTTTACCTGATGTTTTCATGTTCTTTTATATCGGGAGGTACATCGGGGGAC
The DNA here is from genome assembly GCA_937863075.1 of uncultured Rhodoferax sp. Classification (GTDB taxonomy): domain Bacteria; phylum Pseudomonadota; class Gammaproteobacteria; order Burkholderiales; family Burkholderiaceae_C; genus Allorhodoferax. Next base: position 4,848 of record CALMCD010000099.1, read on the forward strand.
ACTCCGGTATCCCTGACTACAATCTTGGTGCGGATGGTAAAGGGAATTTGAAGGAAATTTTGTGGTCACACCGATTATTCATTGGCCTGCCGAGGCAATCTGGGAAGAAATTTATCCTTCCCTACCGGAATTTAGCGTGGAAGTGGTACGTGAAATAGACTCCACGAACACCGAGTTGATGCGCCGCGCCCGCTCAGGTAGCACCGAGCCGATTTTGCTGGTAGCCGCGCATCAAACCGCTGGGCGTGGCCGCTTGGGGCGCGAGTGGGTGAGTGAAGGCGGTATCCAAACCCTCACGTTTTCACTCGGAATGCCACTGGCTCCGGCAGATTGGTCGGGGCTTTCGTTGGCGGTGGGTTTATCGTTGGTGCAAAGCCTGCATCCCGCGTTGCAGTTGAAATGGCCGAACGATGTGTGGTTCAATGGGCGCAAAATGGCGGGGATTCTGATTGAAACCTATGCCATGAAGTATGCGGTGATTGGAATCGGCATCAATATTGCTCCTTTACCCGCAGAAAGAGAAAATAGCTTGCGCACCCCCAGTGCCAGCCTGTCGGAACTGTTGCCAGAAGCCAGTGCGCCCAGTGCATTGGGGATGGTGGCGACTCCATTGGTGCGGATGGTGCAACAGTTTGTGCTATCGGGTTTTGAACCGCTGCAATCAGCGTACCATGCACGGGATGCACTGTACGGGCAAAGCGTAACGTGTAGCGATGGACAAGCGGGCATCGCGCGGGGCGTGGATACCGATGGAACCTTGTTGCTGGAAGTCCCCGATTACGGCTGGAAGAAGATTAACAGTGCTGAAGTGAGCGTTAAACCATCTCAACCCATCAACCCATTATGTTAAGAATTTTTGTATTACTTTTGCTACTGGCCAATGGCTTGTATTTTTCATGGACGGAAGGTTGGTTGCAAACGGCAGGGTTCGCGCCCCCCGTGCAATCCGAACCCCAACGCATGGCACAACAAATTGCGCCCGAATCGTTGGAAATTTTGAATACCAAACAACTCCAAAAGATACAAGAGCAAGCCCGTACCGAACAAGTGCCGAAAGAATGTTGGCAAGTCGGCCCTTTCGATGTCGCCCAAGCCAATGCCTTGCAACGCGCTTTGCCCAATGTGCTGGTCGCCAATTCGTGGAAGTTTGAAGTGGTGACGGTGGTGAAGGACAAACAATCCATTCAACAATACCAGCTCAAAATTCCGGCTTTGCCCAATGCGAATCGGCCTCGCCTTAATGACCTCACCCCCGTGCTGGCAGGTCGTACCTTCCAACACTGCACCCCCTCTAATCCATCATGACCACCGCAAGTTTTATGCTGCGTGATACCGGTTC
>CALMCD010000100.1 GCA_937863075.1 uncultured Rhodoferax sp.
CGCGCCATTGCCGAAGCCGAAGCCGCTGAGATGGAAGAGCGTCACGCTGCTACCGAAACCGTAGAAAGTGACAGCGCCGAATAAGCCCGTGTCCCCGCTACCTCCACCGTTGTGGCAACAGTTGCACGCTTGTGCAGCGGTTGTCGCCGCCGTGCGGGGTGGAGCGTCGGGTACGACTGCTATCGATGCCACGCCTGCACCGCTGCGAGCGGGGGTGCAGGCGTTGGTGTTTCATGTGTGGCGCAATGCAGGCCGTGCCGAAGCATTGCGTCGCCAACTCGCGCCCAAACGTCCGCCGACGTTGGTCGATGCCTTATTGTGTTCCGCGCTTGCGTTAGCGTGGGATAGCGCGAATGCCCCTTACGATGCTTTCACACTGGTGAATCAAACCGTAGAGGCGGCTAAACGCCATCCAGCCACCCGTGCCAGCGCCCATTTTGTGAATGCGTGTTTGCGCCGTTTTCTGCGGGAACGTGATGCACTCATCTCCGCCACCGAATCCGATCCCGTAGCGGTATGGAACTATCCAGCGTGGTGGATTGCACGGGTGCAGCGCGACCATCCACACGCATGGCAAACGATTCTGCAAACCGGCAATCACCATGCACCGATGAGCTTGCGCGTGAATCGGCAAAAGACCTCGGTTGCTGCGTATCAGGCATTGTTGGAAGCGGCTGGGATTGGTATCAGGATTCAAGAAAAATCGGCTGGAACTCCCGATTTAATTGAAGATAGTGCTATCATTTTAGAAAAACCCGTTCCCGTGCAACGCCTGCCGCATTTTGCCGATGGCTGGGTTTCGGTGCAGGATGTGGCGGCGCAAATGGCTGCACCGTTGTTGCTACAAAAATCCCCGTTACGAATCTTGGATGCTTGCGCGGCTCCGGGTGGGAAAACGGGGCATTTGCTGGAATTAGCACCCAACAATGCCACCGTATTGGCGTTGGAAATTGATGCCAAGCGCGTGCCGCGTATCCATGAAAATCTGCACCGCTTGGGCGTTCAGGCGGAAGTTCGCGTGGCCGATGCCGCGAATACCCAAGCGTGGTGGGATGGGCAGTTGTTCGATGCGATTTTGTTGGATGCCCCCTGCACGGCTTCGGGCATTGTGCGCCGTCATCCTGATGTGCGCTGGTTGCGCCGTGAAAGCGATATTGTCCAGCTTGCTTCAATGCAGCGGCAGATCGTGGAAGCACTGTGGACGACCTTGCGGGTGGGTGGACGGTTGGTGTATTGCACCTGTTCGGTGTTTCGTGCGGAGGGAAGTGAGCAAATCAAGGCTTTCTTGGCTCGCCATGCGGATGCCGTTTTGCTTCCCAGTTGTGGACATCTGATTGCCGATGCAGACTACGATGGCTTTTACTATGCGTTATTGGAAAAACGGGAAAAATTGGATTCATAGCCTTTTCATCGCTTTCCTCTTGCTGGGGAGTGTGCAAGCGGCTGATCTTGCACAATTCCAAGCCGAGCGTAGCGATGAAGGGGTCTTGCTGTCTGCGCAAGTGCGCTTCGATATGTCCAATGTGATTGAAGATACGCTGTCAAAAGGCATCCCCCTGTTCTTTGTGATGGATGGGCAGGTGGTGCGTGAACGCTGGTATTGGATCGATAAAAAAGTGTGTGGTTCGGAACGCCGTGTCCGCTTGGCGTTTCAGCCCCTGATGCGGCGTTGGCGTTTGAGCGTGGCAACGGGTTCTTTTGATAGCACGCTGGGTTTGACCTTGAGCCGCAATTTTGAGTCGTTGGGGGAGGCACTCTCCAGCCTGAAACGGGTCGCCCGCTGGAATATCTGCGATACCAGTGCCTTGGGCGAATTGGATTCAGGGTCGCGTTATCGGGTGGATTTCCGGTTTCGGCTGGATGTGAACGAACTCCCGCGTCCCTTTCAGATTGGGGCTATTGGACAAACCGATTGGGATATTACGGCCTTCACCAGCCAGCCTTTGCGATGAATCATCGATTACGTTGGATACTGGGGGCGGGTCTGGTACTGATGCTGGTCATCGGGCTGGGGCTGCTGTATCTTTTGACGCAGGCCACCACCAATCAGGCACTGTATGAAGATACGTATACCCGCCTCTTTACCGTCAATTTAAGCGTCGCTGGGGTGCTGTTCGCCCTGATTGTGTGGGTGAGTTACCGCTTGTGGGTGCATCGGCGGGCGGGACGTTTTGGCAGCCGCTTGATGGTGAAACTGGCGGCGATTTTTGCGCTGGTCGGCTTGGTTCCGGGGGTGTTGATTTACGTGGTGTCGTACCAATTTGTCTCGCGCTCAATTGAAACGTGGTTCGATGTCAAAGT
>CALMCD010000101.1 GCA_937863075.1 uncultured Rhodoferax sp.
GGCACTTGGCGATTGCTGGGCAGCATCGCGTAGATACCCAATTCGGGGAACGGGTGGTGGGGCAAAATGTGCTGCACCCGCCCTGCGGCGATAAATTCATCCACAATGAAATCGGGGCTGCAACTAATGCCCAAACCTTGGGCGCTGGCTTCGGTTAGCACCGTTCCGTTATTGGATTGAATGCGGCTGCGAAACGGAAATGCCTGCGCACCATTGCGCGTTTCGGTGTAGCCCAAAAATTCGTGCTGGGCGATGTTTTCAAAGGCTTTTGGCTCGCCATGCCGCGCCAGATAAGCAGATGATGCTACCAATTTTAATTGGCTCACGCCCAATTTGCGCACCACATCGCTCGCCGCCAGACCGCTGGCGCTGGTGATGCGAATGCTGCAATCAATGCCTTCTTCAATCAGATTTTGGCGGCGGTCAATGAATGCCATATCCAATTCCACATCGGGATAACGGCGGGCAAAATCCAGCAGCAGGGGTGCGATGCGCTGCGTGCCGAACGCAATCGGCATACTGATGCGAATCAATCCGCGTGGCACTTGGTTTTGCTGGGCGATGTCGGTTTCTGCGGATTCGAGCAGATTCAAAATCACGCGGCATTTTTCCAAATACGCCGAACCCGCCGTCGTGAGGCGCAAGCGGCGCGTGCTGCGTTCCATCAACTGGCTGCCGAGGTGTTTTTCCAGCGCCGCAATCTGCCGCGTGACCGCCGAAGCCGCCAGCCCCATTTGATTCGCCACCCCTGAAAAACTGCCCGTTTCCGCGATACGGACAAAAAGCTGCATGGCTTGAAGGCGATCCATAAAACGTTTAATTATTGCTAATTTCAGAATAATGATTTGCGGATTATCCCCTTGTTGGAATCAATAAAAGCGCTTAAATTTCCATCATCGCAATGGATTGCTATTTTTTTCGATCGGAAAATCCCATGAACCCATCTCAACATCCACCCGAACACTACACCGCAACCGCCAAGATTTTGCACTGGGGCATGGCGATTGTGCTGCTGGGCTTGGTCGCACTGGGAATTTATATGCACGATTTGCCCTTCTCGCCCGAAAAATTGCAGTTCTATTCGTGGCACAAATGGGCGGGTGTGAGCGCGTTTTTCCTCGTGCTATTCCGTTTGGTGTGGCGCATCACGCATCGCCCACCCGCTTTGCCCGCGAGTATGCCCACGCTGCTGCAATGGGCAGCGCACGCCGGACACGCGCTGCTCTACATTTTGATGTTGGCGATTCCGTTGTCGGGCTGGTTGATGAGTTCTGCCAAAGGTTTTCAAACCGTGTGGTTCGGCGTGCTGCCCTTGCCGGATTTAGTAGCGAAAGATAAAGCCTTGGGCGAATCGCTTGCCACGTTGCACCAAGGTTTGAATCTGCTGTTGGGATTGACGCTGCTGGCACACGTTGGCGCGGCGTTGAAACACCATTTCATCGACCGCGACGGCATTTTGCAGCGGATGTTGCCCTTTGGCGCGGCGGTTGTGGTCGGATTGGGCGCAGCGGGCAATGCGCAAGCGGTGGAATTCCGCCAAGTGCAAGCCGATAAAAGCACGATTGGTTTCAGCTACCAGCAAATGAACGTGAAGATGGATGGACGTTTCCGCCAATTCACTGCGCAAATCGCTTTTGACCCTGCCAAACCCGCCGCTGCGAAAGTCAGTTTTAACGTGGCGCTGGGAAGTGTGGATGCGGGTTCTGGCGATGCGGATCAAGAATTAGCGGGCAAATCGTGGTTCAACACGACGCAATTTCCCTCGGCGCAATTTGTGGCGAGCAGCGTCAAAGCCTTGGGCAACAACCAATTTGAAGTGGCGGGAAAGCTCACCATCAAAGGGCAATCGCGTGACATCGTGATTCCCGCCAAACTCACACCGCAGGGCAACACCGCCGCATTGGATGGAACATTCACCATTCGGCGCGGCGACTTCTCCATCGGCGAAGGAAGCTGGGCGAAGTGGGACATCGTTGCCAATGATGTGGTGGTTCGTTTTCACCTCATCGTTTCTTAAATTTTTTAACCAAGGAGTATCACCATGAAAAAGCAACTCGCCGTTCTCGCCCTCGCAGCCGCCGCCGCAACTTCGGCCTTCGCAGAACCCCAAACCTTTGCGATTGACAACAGCCACACCTTCCCGCGCTTTTCGTACAGCCATTTTGGGCTTTCCACCCAATTGAGCCATTTCGACAAAACGACGGGCAACATCGTGCTGGACAAAGCCGCTAAAACCGGTTCGGTGGATATTACGATTGACACCAAATCCGTGAACACCGGATTTGCCACTTTCAACGAGCATATTCAAGGCGAAGACTTTTTGGATACCGCCAAATATCCCACCGCCACGTTCAAATCGACCAAAGTGATTTTTGAAGGCGACAAGCCCACGCAAATCGAAGGTAAATTAACCCTGAAAGGCGTAACCAAACCCGTGACGCTGACCGTGACATCGTTCTTGGCAATGCCCCACCCGATGATGAAGAAAGACGCGATTGGCGCAAACGCTTTTACGGTGGTAAAACGCTCCGATTTCAACGCGGGCAAATATGCACCTTACGTGGGTGACGATGTGCGTATCGACATTGCGGTTGAAGCGATTCGCCAATAAAAATACCCATCAAATAGCCCTCTAACGCACGCCCTGCCTGCGTTAGCAGCTATTAAATTGATAGTATTACCCGTATTACCGCTGCGCCCGAATTTTCTTCACTAGCGCAGTAGTCAATCCACCATTACTTACAAAATACTTTCTTCACATTAGCAAAAAATTTATTTTAAATAAAAATCTCAAAAATGTGCTATTTCTCACAGAGAGGGAAGAGTGCCAAAAAACTTTAACGAGGCTTGAGTGAAAATCTGATGGAGTCGTGCTAAAGCTATCCACCTCAAATATCGGCTTTGCTCCATCCATTTTAATTCAACTACTTTTTGAAAGGCTCTCATGAAACAACCTCTACCTTACTCAAAGGCAAAAATCGCTGCTATTCTTGTTACAGGTATACAGTTATTATCTGCGAACATGGCATTTGCAAAACAACCTACACCCCTTCTTATAACAAATAAAGTTAGTAATAGCTATTCTCTTGGAAATCCATTTAATCAGTTTCAAATATCACAAGGCTTATCTAGCAGTGTAAGTATTTCTTCCAGTACGGCTATACAGCCACGAGCATTTGTTAATTCACAATTGATGTGGAATACTCGTACTATTCCTGTTTGCTGGACTAATTTAGACCCAAATAGAGCAACTGAACGTGGATGGGTTAAAAATGCTGTAAGTAAATGGATAACTGCAAGTGGCAATCAATTAAATTTGACTGGTTGGGGGCTTTGCACTTCTGGGAATCCATTTGGTATAAAAATATCAAATGAAAATGTACGTGCAAACTCTCAGATAGGCACTAATAGTAATAAAATAAATCCAAGTATGCAAATAAATTTCTTTGCAACAACACCTCCACCATCAGGCTACAATTCTTGCGTAGCATCAGAAAGCGCTCGTCAATCTTGCATAGAGTTTAGTGCAGTACATGAGTTTGGTCATGCGTTAGGCTTTCAGCACGAGCAAGATAGCCCACTTGTAACAGATGCCTGTATAGGTTATTTAGAAAACAACAATCTGTCTGCGCCTCAACCCTGGTTAGGTGATTTAACACTAACCAATCAATGGGACGCAAATTCTGTTATGAACTATTGTAACCCATTAGTTCGTAATGGAGATTTGAGTCGTCTAGATCAGATGGCTGCAAAAACATGGTATGGAAATATATCAAATTACTCAACATGGAATAATACTTTGAATATTCCTGTAATTGACGTAAATGGTATAAAAATGTCAGCAACACTTGTTTTTAATGGATCAACATTTGTCATAACTTCATCAAGTACAACGACACCCAACTCAGCATCAGAGGCAGTTTTTTCAAACAATATGATACACATTCCAATGCTTAGATTTCAGGATCAACAAAATTCGCCGAATTTTGTTACGGATTTATATGATGTTTGGTTATCATACAATTCAGCCAATGGCCAACTAACACTTACTTCGGTTAATACGATTAGGTAAACAATAATATCCCCGTGATTAAAGAGTTGTTTTCTATTTAGGAAAATAATTTGACAAACACAGTATTAAGATAAACATTGGTGTAATCAGAAAATTACATCAATGCCTTTCCTTACTATTTTCAATACAAGTTACGGTAGCTTTATGAATTTTATCAAATTTCTTTTATATTTTAACTTTCTACTAATTGCATTTAGTGCAAATGCAGAGGAAGTACCTCCATTTTATACCGAATCAAAAACATATAATAGTATTGATAATTATTGCTTTCCTCAAGGTGTATGGAGTGGCGACCTTGAAAATCTAACAATTCACTATCATTTAATAGCTACTCCAGAGGATCAAAATAAATACGGTGATATTTTTCTTGGAGTTCGACAAAAAACCCAACCAGAAAGGTTATGGTTATTTGGATTTTCGATGAATAATACAGGATTTACAACACCCCCTAATTGGATTCAATACGATAATAAGCAAAAACCAATGGTTTATGCGATGGGGCAATCTATTTCTGCTATTACCAAAATCAACATTATTAGCAAAGCAATCAATCTTCGCCAATTTGAAGGTGATGGTGAAATACTGATTGGATATGGATTAAGGAATAACGAATATACCACTTCACCCATCGATTCTTTCAATGAAATGAATAAAAATAATAGGTTCAAAGTTATTTGGAAATTTGATAGCAAGCAACCCATGAATTTTGGGAATTGGACTTGTATTAGTTACAAAGAAGTAACTCAACAAATAGCCCTCTAACGCACGCCCTGCCTGCGTTAGAAGCTATGAAATTGATAGTATTACAAGTATTACCGCTGCGCCCGAATTTTCTTCACCAGCGCAGTGGTCGAATAACCTTCGACAAACGGGAGCGCCCGCGCGTGTCCGCCCCATGATTCGACCAACGCCGTTTCAGGGAGCTTGGACATATCGTAATCCCCGCCTTTGACCACCACGTCTGGGCGAATTTCTCCGATGATTTCGACGGGCGTATCTTCCGCAAACCACGTCACCAAACTCACCGATTCTTGGCT
>CALMCD010000102.1 GCA_937863075.1 uncultured Rhodoferax sp.
GTCCCGTGCCGCGCTGGTCGATAAACACCAAATCGCGCCGATTATTCAAGCGCCCGATCATCGGCATCACGCCCGCTGCGACATCAATCGCGCTTTGTCCGGGCCCTCCGGCGAGGAGCAAAACGGCATCGCTCAATTTATTCCGCGCCGCCGCTGGGACTACAACAAAATGAATATCCACCATCGCCCCTTTGGGCTGCGCGGGGTTAAGCGGGCGTTGAATCCTACCGCACTGCACCTCGGTCGCAAAGCCCGCAATGCGGCAGGGCTGGGTGGGGGCGGCAAGCACCGCGCCACCCCATAACCCCCATGCTAAAAACGACCACAGTAACTTGTGCTTCACGACTGCCCCACCAGCGCCACCGCCAACGCTTCCGCCACTTTGATGCCGTCCACAGCGGCGGACAAAATCCCTCCGGCGTAGCTCGCGCCTTCGCCAGCGGGGTAGAGTCCGGCGGTGTTGATGCTTTGGTAATCGTCGCCGCGCGGAATTTTCAAGGGGCTTGACGTGCGCGTTTCCACACCCGTGAGCATGGCGTTGGGCATATCAAACCCTTTGATTTTCTTGCCAAATGCGGGCAGGGCTTCGCGCATCGCGGTAATGGCGTATTCGGGCAAGGCCTGCGCCAAATCACCCAGCTTGACCCCGGGTTTGTAGGACGGCTGCACATCCCCAAATGCGGTCGAAGGTTGAGAAGCCAAAAAATCACCGACCAACTGCCCGGGCGCTTCGTAGGTGCTGCCGCCCAGAATGTAGGCGTTCGATTCCAATTGACGCTGCAAATTCACGCCCGCTAAAGGATGTACGCTTTCCATTTTTTGCGCTTCGGCAAAATAGCGTTTGCCCTTTTCTTCGCCCCATGCGGAGATAAAAGCGGCTTCGTCTTGCGGATAATCGGGCGGTTCGATGCCGACCACGATTCCGGCGTTGGCGTTGCGTTCGTTGCGCGAATACTGGCTCATGCCGTTGGTCACCACGCGCCCTGCTTCGCTCGTCGCCGCGACCACCGTACCGCCCGGACACATACAAAAGCTGTACACGCTGCGCCCATTGTTGGCGTGATGCACCAATTTGTAATCCGCCGCCCCCAGCATGGGATGCCCCGCGTGCCGTCCCCAGCGGGCGCGGTCAATCACGCTTTGCGGGTGTTCGATGCGGAAACCAATCGAAAACGGTTTCGCCTGCATCGCCACACCGCGCTCATACAACATGGAAAAGCTATCACGGGCGCTATGACCCAAACCCATAATGACATGGCGGGCGGGTAATTCGTAACGCTCTCCGGTTTCGATATTCTCAACCAAAACGCCTTGTAACGCACGCTGGCTGTGCATAGATAGCTCTTTATTTGATAGCAAATCAATAATTTTCAAATCAACCACCTGCTGCCCGAATCGTACTTCGCCGCCCAGCGCAATAATTTGCTCGCGGATGCTTTCCACCACCTTCACCAGCTTGAACGTGCCGATGTGCGGATGCGCTTCGTAGAGGATATTGGCTGGCGCACCCGCCTTCACCATTTCTTCCATCACTTTGCGCCCCAAAAAGCGCGGGTCTTTGATTTGGCTGTAGAGCTTGCCGTCGGAAAACGTACCCGCCCCGCCTTCGCCAAACTGCACATTGCTGGTCGGTTTCAGGGTGTTTTTGCGCCAAAGTCCCCACGTATCTTTGGTGCGTTGGCGAACGGTTGTACCGCGTTCCAGCACAATCGGCTTGAATCCCATTTGCGCCAACACCAGCGCCGCGAACATTCCGCACGGGCCAAAACCCACCACTACGGGGCGTTCGGACACATCCGCCGGAGCGTGTGCCACCAACCGATACGCCATATCCGGCGTGGGCTTGATATGCTGATTTTTTTCGTGCTGGGCGATTAAAACGGGTTCTTGCGCGGCATCGTGCAGCGCGACATCAACGATATACACCACTTGCAAATCGGCTTTACGGGCATCGAAACTGCGCTTAAAAACGGTTAATTGCGCGATGGCGACAGCTTCCACGCCGAGCGC
>CALMCD010000103.1 GCA_937863075.1 uncultured Rhodoferax sp.
TGTTCGCCCAGCAGGTGGTACGCCAAAATCTGCCCCGCGACCTGCCCTACTGAGACTGCAAAATCGGCTCCGGCACGGTAGATACGCTCGGTGTTGGGGGTTCGCAGCACGCGCACAATCAGCGGTACTTCGGGGGCGTAATCGCGGACGACGGCGGTGGCGAAGACCGATTCGCTATCGTCACTCAACGCCAAAATAATCGCACTGGCATCCCGCGCCTTGGCACGTTTCAGGGTATCTTGCTCCAACACATTGCCGACCACATTCACCCCTTCGGCGGCTTCTTGGTCGATGACGATGCAGGTTTCGCCCGCATCTTGCAACATCTCCACCACCTTGCACCCGACCATGCCAAAACCTGCCACCACAATCGGCCCCTCACGGCGAATGGGCATCGCCATGCGTTCCACCTTTTCGAGATTTTCCGGTGCGCCCACTACCACCAAAATCGCGCCCGCTTCCACCGTCGTATCGCGCCCCTTGCTGGTGGTGAACACCCCGCCCAACCATTGACCGATGATGGAAACACTGTATTTATCCCGCAATTCCAAATCGCACAAACGCTGACCTGCCAATGGGCTACCCGCCCGCACCCGAAATTCCGCCATACCCACTTTTGCGCCCAGCAGGTGCATTCCTTCGGCGGGTGGACTGATGCGAATACTCCCGCGCGATGCCAGTGCCGCGCCCAAAACGTGCGAGGGTGTAAAAACCTCGGTCGCGCCGATTTGCAGCATGGGCGTGCGGTACACGGGGTTATCGGTCAGGGAAAATAACGAACCTTTGAAACCCATCTCCCGCACAATCAGCGTACAGGTTGCATTGGAATGATCGTCACCATTGCACACCACCGCCCGCGCATCACGCACCGATGCAAACGCGGTAGGATCATTCCCCAGCTTGCCGAACACCACATTGCAACCCTTATCGCGCAGACTGCGTGCCAGCACCATATCCTCTTCAAAAATCACAAACGGGCTGTTGGTGTTGATAAATTCGTCCAACACCGATTCAATGGCGGGGCTGAAACGGTAAAACAGCACCGGAAGAATCAAAATCGACAAGGCCTGCCCCAAAAATTGGGTGGTAATAATCAATAACGCCATCGCGGGATGCGTCCATTGGTTATCCGAACCGTAGCCAGTGGTGGTGAGCGTTTCCGATGCCCACATCACACTGCGCAGATAGGTACGTGGTTGTCCTTCAAGGTACGTCATCCCCAGCATGTAGAGTAAACCCAGAAGAAGAACGATGGCTGGCGTTAAAAGCAGCAGGGCAATAACACGTCGTGTGGAGCGTGTGATTTTGGGAAGCATGATGAAACCGTGAAGGGATTGAGAAAAAGCATGGACAAGAACACTAAATAAGTGTTCAATGATATTTTTCTATGATTATTGTGAAGGAGTTGTTATGAAACCTAATGTCGGCGGATTGGATCGCATCATTCGGATTGTGCTGGGTGTGGTGTTGCTCGGCTTGGCAGCGACAGGCACAGTAGGCTGGTGGGGATGGTTGGGCGTAGTTCCCTTGGCAACCGGAGCGTTGGGCTGGTGTCCTCCCTATGCTATTTTCGGATTCAACACCTGCGCCATCAAGAAGAAGTAAGAAGCCACGCTTCCCAGATTCCCATAAAAAAAGCCGCATTATCTGCGGCTTTTTTCCTATAACGCGGACTGTAACGTAGAAGGTTTTTTCTACCCCATCACCCCCAGCATACGCGGGAACCAAAGCGATAAACCGGGCCAGTAAGTCACCACGACCAAGAACCCTAGCATCGAAAGCAGCCACGGCCAGACGGCAACGGTCAGCTCGGTGATACCCATCTTGGTAATGCCCGATGCCACATACAGGTTCAACCCCACGGGCGGATGGCACATACCCACTTCCATATTCACCACCATGATGATGCCGAAATGCACGGGGTCAATGCCCAGCTTCATCGCAACGGGGAACAGAATCGGCGCAAAAATCAGCACGATGGAAGACGGTTCCATAAAGTTACCCGCCAGCAGCAAAATGATGTTCACGGCTAACAAGAAACTAATCACACCCAAACCATGCCCCAACATCCAATCCGCGAGCGTTTGCGGGATGTTTTCATTGGTCATGATGAAGCTAAACAGTACCGCGTTCGTGATGATATAGAGCAACATCGCCGACATATTGGCCGAGTTCAATAGCACCTTGGGTACGTCTTTTAGACCCATGTCTTTATAGACGAACACCGCGACAAAGAAGGCGTACACCGCGCTCATCGCCGCCGCTTCAGTGGGTGTGAACATACCGGAATAGATGCCGCCCATCACAATCACGATCAGCAGCAAACCCCATGCCGATGCGCGGAAGGTGCGCCAACGCTCGCCCCAACTGGCTTTGGGGAGCCGTGGATAGCCGAACTTTCGCGCACGCCACCACGTCACACCGCCCAGCGTTGCCGCCAGTGCCAAGCCCGGAACCACGCCCGCCATGAACAAAGCGCCGACCGAGGTATTGGTCGCCACCGAGTACATCACCATCACGATAGAAGGCGGAATCAAAATCCCCAACGCGCCCGATGTCGTAATCACGCCCGCGCCAAAACTGCGGGGGAAACCGGCTTTGACCATTGCCGGAAGCAGAATCGAACCAATCGCCACCACCGTAGCGGGCGATGAACCCGATACCGCCGCGAACAAGGCACAACCCAGCACACCCGCCAGCCCCAAGCCGCCATACCAATGCCCCACCATGCTGGAGGCAAAGTTAATCATGCGCCGTGCGACTCCGCCGTGGGTCAAAAAATTCCCCGCGAGGATAAAGAAAGGGATCGCCATGATTTCAAACTTTTCAATTCCCGTGAACAGTTTGAGTGCGACCGATTCCAACGGTACTTCGGTAAAACCAAAGAGGAACGTGAGTACCGTCAAACCCAATGAGATGGAGATAGGCATCCCCGTCAGCATCAGCACCATAAGAAGGCTAAAGATGATAAGAGCGTTCATTTGGCGGGGTGCAGGTTATCCTGCATAGCATAGGGGTTGATTTCTTCCAAACCATCCACATGACCGTGGTCGTGGTGCGGCAGTTCACCCGTGCGCAAGAAGCTCCACGTCACTTGCAAGAAGCGGAAGCACATCAAGCTCGTCCCCAAGGGGATCGCGCTGTACACCATCCACGTCGGCCATTCCAAATCGGGGGTGGTAGGGCCTTCAGGGATACCGTCTACCGATTTACCAAGCCATTGGAAAATGGAATAGTGCGCCCCGTTTTCCCACACAAAATGTGCGCCCAGCGTTGCCACAATCGCGGTGAATAACGCGCCCGCTAACAAACCCAGCACAATGAACTTGGAACGGGTTTGTGGATTCATGCGGTTAATCAACACATCCACCCCCACATGAATACCCGTGCGCACCCCGTAGGCCGCGCCAAACTTTGCCATCCACACAAACATGATGATGGTGAGTTCTTGCGCCCATGTGAGGTTAATCGCCAGCAGCCAATCCTGTACACCCGGAATGGGCAAACCAGCGGCGTAGCGGTGAATCACGGCAACGAAAATAATCAAGGTTGCCGCACCGATGAGGAAGGTGATGAGCCATTCCTCTAAATGATCAAGAAATTTCATGGCCGGATTCAAGGCTTGGCTGGATCAAAGCCCGTTTCCTTGTAGATGGCATTCAACATATCTTGACCAATGCGGCTGGCCATTTTTGTGTGAACCGGAGCCATTGCTTTCTTGAATGCTGCACGCTCTTCCTTGGTGGGGGAGTAGATGGTGGTTTTGCCGCTTTTCTTCACGCCGTCCAACGCACGGTCATTTTCTTCCTGCGCGATTTTGTTGGCGTAGGCGGTGGATTCTTTCATGGCTTGTTCCAGTTGTCCGCGCACATCAGCGGGCAGACCATCCCAGAATTTCTTGTTCACAATCACCGCATAACCCAGATAGCCGTGGTTGGTCAGTGTCAAATGCTTTTGCACCTCGTGCATTTTTTGGGTGTAGAAATTGGAGATGGGATTTTCCGTTCCATCCACCACACCCGTTTGCAACGCTTGATAGACTTCCGAGAACGCCATCACTTGCGGAATGCCGCCTACCGAACGAACTTCTTCTTCCAAGACTTTAGACGATTGAATCCGCAGTTTTTTGCCTTTCAAATCGGCAGGGCTTTTAACGGGGACGTTGGCCGAGAACGATTTGAAACCGTTATCCCAATACGCCAATCCTTTGATGCCTTTGGGTTCGAGCTTTGCTAATAGCTGTGCGCCGACTGCGCCTTGGGTGATTTTGTGCAACTCGGCATAATCATCAAAAATGAAGGGCAAGTCAAACGCTTCAAATTCTTTCACGCCCAATGGCCCAAACTTGGCAAGCGAAGGCGCGAGCATTTGCACGGAACCGATTTGCAGCGCTTCCATTTCCTCTTTGTCTTTGTAGAGGGCGCTGTTGGCATACACCTCCACTTTCACTTTACCCTTGGTGAGTTCAGCGGCTTTCTTGGCAAAAAATTCCGATGCTTTGCCCTTGGGCGTATCCGCCGCGACCACATGGCTGAATTTGATAACGACGTTTTGCGCACTCGCCCCCAATGCGGCAAAGCCCAAAGTCATGCCGATCAGCAGTTTGGAAAGTTTCATGGTGTTCTCCTCGAATAAAAGTTGTAAGCATACTGTAACGCAGAATGCTGCGAGGGGCGTACTGTAAAACCATTAGGCGA
>CALMCD010000104.1 GCA_937863075.1 uncultured Rhodoferax sp.
GATTCCACATCAAACCCTACGATATTGCGTTTTTTCTTGCTAAATTCTACGCCGATTAAATGAATGGGTTCATTGCGATTGCGGTATTTATCGGCATAGCCTTTATTTTTAATTTGTGCCAATGCTTTACCTTTGGGTGATAATTCAACGACTTTGAATTCAAAAATATAAACGTTCGCATTGAATAATATCGTCATGTCGATACGCCCTTGATTGGTAATATCTTCTAATAGAATATCCAAACCCAACGCCGCAAAATGGCTGTAAAAGATGCTGGCATAATAGCCTTCGTATTGGGCGATGGGGCTATTACGATACCAATCGTTAGGGATACCAGCAAAGAAGGCGTGGAATAAATCTTTTAATCCTGCAAGATTGTTCTCTTTCAATAATCCATACAAGCGATAGGCGTTTTTTCCATACTGGGCATCGGACTGCATAAGCTGCTGCAATAAAACACCATTCAGGCTTGCCCGTACTTCCCGATTGGGGTAACGCAAACTCACTTGCGTGAAACCCGGGAGATAATCCACATGGTCAATTGTTAAATAACCCGCTTGAAACATCAGTGCTTCAATGGGAATATGATCGACATCAAAGGTAGAAAGCAGATTTTCCGGTGCAACCATTTTTTCAAGTTCTGGCGTAAACTGTTGGCGTTCACTTAACAGTTTGACTAAAAATGTAGGTGTGCCGGTTTCAAACCAGTAGTTGTGAAATTCACGATTAGAAAACAATAGCAAAATATCAAAGGGATTATAAACCCCTTCACCTAACCAATTGTAGCCGTTATACCATGCACGAATTTCCTCCCTATCCAAGTCTTCTAACTCAGGGGAGAAAACCGTATCAATATCATTATCGGTATAACCACAAATAGCACTGCATTTACGATTCAGGGTAATATCCTGTAAATTATTGATTCCTGAAAATAAGCTAACCTTACTAAATTTGGAAACACCCGTAATAAGCACAAACCGCAAATGGGCATCCAACCCCTTAAACACCGAATAGATATTTTTCAATCCTTCGCGCATATCGGTAGCCACTTCGCGGTTGGTGATATTATCCAAAATCGGTTTATCGTATTCATCTACCAAAACCACGACCCGTTCACCGTATTTTTTATGGGCTTCACGAATTATTTGGCTCAAATAGCCTGCGAAACTTTCATGGGTACATTGAACATCAAGGCGAATTTGATTGTCTTCTAGTATCTCACCAATACGTTGTTGAAGTTCCTCTTTGCTTTTGAGAACGCCTTCCCCAAAGCTAATCGAAATAACCGGATATTTTCTACCCCAATCCCACCGCTTTTCAGCCTGCAAACCTTGAAATAATTTTTCATTCCCTTCAAATAGTTCTTTAAGGGTATCGACAAGAAGGCTTTTACCAAAGCGGCGTGGGCGGCTGAGAAAATAGTATTTTCCTGATTCAATCAAATCAACAGCAATGCCTGTTTTATCAGCATAATAACAATTCTCTTCCCGAATGATGGAGAAGGTTTGAATCCCAATTGGGAGTTTTTTACGGGTTGTGGTCATTTTTAATATCCAAAGCGGCTTCGCCGTCAAAATCACTGTCCGCCACGCACCAGCCGCACACCGTAGCTGCTGTAGCGGTTGTAGCCGCTGGAGTAGCCAACGTCGAAACTAACGTACCACGCGAAGCCTGCACTGTAGGCATAAGTCAAGCACAATAAGTTATTTACCATAGAAATGGAAACGAAATTGGAAGCCA
>CALMCD010000105.1 GCA_937863075.1 uncultured Rhodoferax sp.
GTTTTGAACCCGCTTTGGTGAATGTTGAATGGCGTTGGGAGAACCCGCAAATCAATACGATGCTGGAACGGGCAAATAAAATGCTGGGTGAATTGAATGCGTTTTCGCTTATTGTGCCTGATATTGATTTATTCATTCAAATGCACATTACCAAAGAAGCCCAAACTTCTAGCCGAATCGAAGGAACACAAACTGCTTTTGATGAAGCGGTTATGCCAGTAGAACATATTGCCGCTGAAAAACGTGATGATTGGCGAGAAGTACGTAATTATGTTAATGCCATGAATGAGGCGGTGGAGGAATTAAAAAAATTACCATTATCCAATCGCCTGCTCAAACAAACACACGCCACACTCATGAGCGGTGTACGTGGAAAAATGAAACAACCCGGGGAATTTCGCTTGAGCCAAAATTGGATTGGCGGCTCTAGCCTTGCAGATGCTGCTTTTATTCCTCCCCATCAAAATCGTGTTCCAGACCTGATGAGTGACTTAGAAAAATTTTGGCATAACGATAATATCAATGTTCCGCATTTAATTAGAATCGCTATTAGTCATTATCAATTTGAAACGATTCACCCTTTTCTGGATGGTAATGGACGTATTGGGCGATTGATGATTCCGTTATATCTTATTAGTCATGGGCTATTGGAAAAGCCTTCTCTTTATATGTCCGATTTTTTTGAACGCAACCGTGCTAGTTATTACGATGCGTTAATGAAAGTTCGTATAGGAAATGATTTAACCCACTGGCTACTTTTTTTCTTAAACGGCGTGGAGCAAACCGCTCTTAAAGGGCGGGATGTGTTTCGTTCGGTTCTAAAACTGCGCACTGAATTCGACAAACAGGTGCTAACGATGGGAAAAAGGAGCGAACCAGCCAGTCGATTGCTCGCATTCATCTACCGTCAGCCGGTCATAACTGCCAAAGAAGTCGCAGAAACACTTGACATCAGCACACCAACCGCTAACGCTATCGTCAAAATTTTTCTCGAACAAGGTATCTTGAAAGAGATGACAGGGCAGCAACGAGGGCGTATGTATGTGTGCGAACCTTACCTAAAAATCTTCCTTAGTTAAAGAAAACGGCTTAACCTTAACTAACGGACATTCTTAGTTAAAGAAACCACCACTTTTCACAACATACCATGACCGAACACGACCAAAAACAACTCGGGGCAACCCTTTGGAAAATCGCCGATGAGCTGCGCGGCACGATGGATGCGGATGATTTCCGTGACTATATGCTCTCCTTCCTCTTCCTGCGCTATCTTTCAGATAACTATGAAGCCGCAGCCAAAAAAGCATTGGGTAGTGATTACCCGCAATTAGCCCCTACCGATAAACGCGCCCCGCTCACAGCGTGGTACAGCAAAAACGAAGCCGATGTGCGTGCATTTGAAAAAGATATGCAGCGCAAAATTCATTATGTGATTGAACCACGCTTTTTATGGAGCAGCATCGCCGAATTAGCCCGTAGAGAAGATAATGGTTTATTAGAGCGCCTAGAAAAAAGTTTTACGTATATCGAAAATGAATCATTTGATAGCAATTTTAGTGGATTGTTTTCTGAAATCAATTTAACCTCAGATAAACTGGGTAAAAATTATACCGAACGCAATACCAAACTTTGTACGATTATCAATAAAATCGCCAATGGCTTATCGCAATTTTCAACCAGCAGCGATATATTGGGCGATGCTTATGAATACCTGATTGGACAATTTGCTGCGGGTTCTGGCAAAAAGGCAGGTGAGTTTTATACACCGCAACAAATATCAGATATATTATCGCGTATCGTGGTATTAGATAGCCAAGACCCGACCCAAGGATCGAAAAAGCGATTGGATAAAGTATTAGATTTTACCTGTGGCTCGGGTTCATTGTTGCTGAATGTGCGGCACAAAATGGGAGCGCACGGCATTGGCAAAATTTATGGGCAAGAATCGAATATCACCACCTATAACCTTGCCCGCATGAATATGCTGCTGCACGGGGTAAAAGATTCGGAATTTGAAATTTTTCATGGTGATACCTTGAAAAATGATTGGGATATTTTGTCTCAAACCAATCCCGCTAAAAAACAAAAATTCGATGCCATTGTGGCAAATCCGCCTTTTAGTTACCGCTGGGATGCGAATGAAACGATGGCGGATGATTTCCGTTTCAAATCTTACGGGCTTGCACCTAAATCAGCCGCCGATTTTGCTTTTTTATTACACGGTTTTCATTATCTCGCCGATGCAGGCACAATGGCCATTATTCTGCCGCATGGTGTTTTATTTCGGGGTGGTGCAGAAGAACGCATCCGCACCAAATTGTTAAAAGACGGACATATCGACACCGTTATCGGCTTACCCGCTCATTTATTCTTTTCAACGGGTATTCCGGTGTGCATTTTGGTTTTGAAAAAATGCAAAAAGCCCAATGATGTTTTATTCATCAACGCAGCAGAATACTTTGAAAAAGGCAAGCGCCAAAACCGTTTATTGCCCGAACATATCGCCAAAATTGTCGATACGTATCAACATCGCAAAGAAGAAGAACGCTATGCGCGGCGCGTGGAAATGGCTGAGATTGAAAATAATGGTTATAACTTGAATATATCTCGTTATATCAGTACCGCCAAAGAAGAGGAAGCCATTGATTTAACCCAAGTCCATGCCGAATTAGTGGCGTTAGAAAATAAAATGGTTACTGCCAAAAACAAACACAATACTTTCTTAAAAGAATTGGGACTTCCTTTACTGCCATGATGAAAAAAATA
>CALMCD010000106.1 GCA_937863075.1 uncultured Rhodoferax sp.
CGCCAAATTGAATTGGGAGGGTTGTAATCATGGCAACACACACCACCAGCCCCACCATTAGCTATCGCCCTTCGGGGCGTGGCATTCCACCAGCGATAAAAGAGCGACTGGATGAATTTAGAACGCCAAAAGAAGCCAGTATCCCCACCGCGATAAAAGAACCCATTGAATCCGCTTTGTTGGTGGCATTGCAGCAATTAAGGGCTGCAAACGATCCACAGGCGATGCAAGTGGCAACAGGTAAGGCTATCCGCGCTGCAACCATGCTAAAGCGTGCCTGTAGTGCTTTGGTGGAAGGGGGCAAGGCATGAATAACGTAATCGCCCAATTCTGCGATGCTATGCGTGCTAATGGAATCACCCCGCCCGATACCATCATTGCTGACGGCAAACGCCACCGCTTCAATCACAACGAGAGGAAGGGCAAGGAATCCGGCTGGTACACCTTGCATTTAGACGGCATCCCCGCCGGAAACTTTGGATGCTGGAGAGACCTGCCAGACGGTCAAAACTGGTGCAGTAAAACCGACAGCGCCATGACCGAATCCGAGCGGCAAGCCCACGATGCCCGCCTTACCGCCATACAAGCGCAGCGTGAGGCAGAAGCAAAAGCGATGCACGCCAAAGCCCGTAAAGAGTGCGTCCAGCTTTGGGAAGAATCCAAACCCTGCCCCGACAATCACCCCTACGTTATCGCCAAAGGAATCATCCCCTACGGCGCTCACGTTGCCCCTGACGGCTACCAAAACATCATCGTTCCCGTTTACATCAATGGCGAAATTTGGAGCGTTCAAACCATCAATGTAGGCTGGAAAGGTTTCCACACAGGCGGGAAGATGCAGGGCGGATACATGGATATTCCCGCCATGATTGACCCGATCACCCCGCCGGAAACCATCGTTATTTGTGAGGGCTGGGCAACCGGATGCAGCCTACACCAAGCCACCAGCCATACGGTGCGGGTGGCATTCAACGCGGGCAACCTCATGGCGGTGGCACGCTTCACACGCGCCCAATTCCCCGATGCCCGAATCATTCTCGCAGCCGATGATGACCACCGCAATAAGACCAACACGGGCAAAACCAAAGCCACCGCAGCCGCTAACGCCGTGGGCGGGGTGCCGGTAGTTCCCCAGTTCCATGACCTCGCAAACTGCCCTGAAAAGGCTACCGACTTTAATGACTTGCACCAGTTGGCAGGCATTGAAGAGGTTCTCCTACAGATTGACGCGCAGGTGGATGATGCTATCAATAAAGTAGCACCAAACGATGATTACCGGAATGCCCTCATGGAAGAATTTATGGAAGAAAACCTGTTTGATGGTGACCCCACACCCCTGCCCAACTTCCTGCCACCCGTGCAAGCCTTCGATGCCGCTTTGTTGCCCGAATCCCTGCGCGGTTGGGTGAAAGACATTGCCCACCGGATGCAGTGCCCACCCGACTTTGTGGCAGTTGCTGCGGTGGTCGCCGCTTCTAGCCTGATTGGAGCGCGTGCCGTGGTGTTTCCCAAAACCCGCGACGATTGGAAGGTCACCCCGAATCTGTGGGGTTTGGCAGTGGGCAGGCCGGGCGTTAAGAAGTCCCCCGCCATTCAGGAAGCCTTGAACCCCTTGAATAAGCTAGAAGCCAAAGAACGAGAACTGTGGCAGGCTGCATCCGATTCGTGGGAGATTGATAACCGCATTGCCGCCATGCGATCCGAAGCCAATGAGAAAGAAGCCCGCAAAGTAGCCGCGAAAGACCCCGATAAAGCACGCGCCCTACTCCAAACCGAGGCAAAAGCAGAAAAACCCGCAGCCCGCCGCTTTGTGGTGAATGATTCGACTGTAGAGAAACTGGGCGAATTGCTGACCGCAAACCCGTGGGGCACACTGTCCTATCGGGACGAAATTCATGGGCTTTTATGCAGCATGGACAAACAAGGGCAGGAAGAAGCCCGTGCCTTCTATCTGCAAGGCTATGACGGGGATAAGGGCTACACCTTTGACCGTATCGGTAGAGGCACAAGCTACATTCCCCGCGTGTGCATTGCGATGCTGGGGGGCATTCAACCCGGCAAGCTGGAAAGCTATGTGCGGGATGCCGTATCGGGCGGGGCAGGGGATGATGGTTTCTTGCAGCGCTTTGGGCTAACTGTGTGGCCTGATACCGATAGGAAATTCGTTTACACCGACCAATGGCCTGATAAATCCGCCAAAGAACAAGCGTGGGCGGTGTTTGAACGGCTGGCACAGTTACAGCCTGCCACTGATGCCGAACCCGTGGAATGGCGCTTTAGCCCTGAAGCACAACGTCACTTCAAGGAATGGCTGACCGATTTGGAAAACGAGATACGGGGTGATGATTTGCATCCGGCGCTGGTGTCGCACCTGTCCAAGTACCGGAAACTGATTCCAGCATTGGCGCTGGTGTTTGCCTTGATTGATACGCCTGATAGCGAAGGCCACCACATTCAAGAACGGGAACTATTGCGGGCGATGGAATGGGGGCAGTATCTGCGCACCCATGCCGAACGGATGTATGCCGCAGCCATGACCCCAGAAACCAGCGGGGCGAGTGCTTTGTTGAAAAAGCTACAAGCGGGTGAATTGGGCGGTGTGAACACATTTACACCGCGTGAAATTGCGGTAAAGCATTGGGCTGGATTATCCAAAGTAGAAGATGTACGCAAAGCAGCGCAGTTGCTGGAAGAATATGGCTGGGTAGTGCGGGAAGAAGTACGCACTAAAGGCAGGCCAAGCGAACGCTACATTCTGCATCCCGTGCTGGTGGGCAGTAGCGCATAGTTCCATTCGGCGCAAACGGTGATTCAAAAACGGTATTCCTGTAGCAGGGCGTACCGTTTTTCTTTTTACGCCCGTAAAACGACCCTGAACACCATCGAATCGCCCCGAATCCCGCCAAAA
>CALMCD010000107.1 GCA_937863075.1 uncultured Rhodoferax sp.
GGCTCATCACGCGCAGGCGGTGCGTGTCGATTAGCGTTTCCACTTGCGGTGGGAGTTTGCCAAATCGATCCACAATTTCTTCTAATAAAGAATCTATTTGCGTTGTGGTTTTTACGGTGGCGAGTTTTTTGTAAAACGATAAACGTAAATGCACGTCACCGCAATACTCATCTGGCAATAGCGCCGGAGCGTGTAAATTAATATCGGTGGCGGCACTTAATGGCGCTAATAAATCGGGTTCGATGCCGTTTTTCAAACACCGTACCGCCTCGCCCAGCATTTCGTTGTATAACTGAAAACCAATTTCCAGCATATTGCCGCTTTGGTTTTCGCCCAATACTTCGCCTGCACCGCGAATTTCCAAATCGTGCATCGCTAAATAAAAACCGCTGCCCAATTCTTCCATCGCTTGAATCGCGTCCAAACGCTGTTTGGCTTGTTTCGTTAATCCTTCCACGTCTGGAACCATCAAATACGCATACGCCTGATGGTGGCTGCGCCCCACGCGCCCGCGCAACTGGTGCAACTGCGCTAGCCCGAACTTATCCGCCCGCGCCATCAGGATGGTGTTGGCGGTCGGAACGTCAATGCCCGTTTCGATGATGGTCGAACACAGCAGCAAATTGCTGCGCTGGGCATGAAAATCGCGCATCACGGCTTCCAACTGGCGCTCCGGCATCTGGCCGTGGGCGATGGCGATTCGCGCTTCGGGCAAAATTTCTTCCAGCTTGGCGCGGCGGTTTTCGATGGTTTCCACTTCGTTGTGCAGAAAATAAACCTGCCCGCCGCGTTTCAACTCCCGCAGCACGGCTTCGCGGATGATGCCGTGGCTCTCGGTTCGCACAAAAGTTTTAATCGCCAAACGGCGTTGCGGCGCGGTCGCAATCACGCTCAAATCACGCAAGCCCTCCAACGCCATGCCCATCGTGCGCGGAATCGGCGTGGCGGTCAGCGTCAGCACATCCACCTCGGCACGCAGGGCTTTCATTTGTTCTTTGTGGCGCACGCCGAAACGGTGTTCCTCGTCGATGATTAAAAGCCCCAGATTTTTGAAATGTGTCGATTGCGACAGCAGTTTGTGCGTGCCGACCACAATATCCACCGTTCCATCCGCCACACCTTTGAGCGCGGCGTTAATCTCCTTGGTAGAACGAAAACGGCTCATCTCCGCGATTTTGACTGGCCACTTGGCAAACCGATCCACCAGCGTTTGAAAATGCTGCTCCGCCAACAGCGTAGTGGGCGCGAGGATAGCGACTTGCTTCCCGCCCACAACCGCCACGAACGCCGCCCGCAGCGCGACTTCGGTTTTGCCAAAACCCACATCGCCGCAGACTAGCCTATCCATCGGGCGCGGACTAATCATGTCTTGAATCACGTTGTGAATCGCGGCTTTTTGGTCGGGCGTTTCTTCAAAGCCGAAATCGTTGGCAAAGGTTTCGTAATCATGTTCTGGGAAGCGGAAGGCGTGCCCCTCCCGCGCGGCACGGCGGGCGTAGATATTCAGCAATTCAGCCGCCGAATCGCGCACTTGCTCGGCGGCTTTGCGTTTCGCTTTATCCCACGCGCCCGAACCGAGTTTATGCAGCGGTGCTTCATCCGCGCTCACGCCCGTGTAGCGGCTAATCAGTTGCAACTGGCTCACGGGGACGTACAGCACGGCTTTATCGGCGTATTCCAGATGCAAAAATTCTTGCATTTCACCGTTTGCGCCCCCGCCGCCCACATCCATGTGAATCAGCCCGCGATAGCGCCCAATGCCGTGCGCACTGTGAACCACCGGATCACCCACATTCAGCTCGGATAAATCTTTGATAAGCGCTTCGACATCGCTGACTTGTTCCTGCTTTTTGCTGCGGCGGCGCGTGGTCGGGGATGTGGCGAA
>CALMCD010000108.1 GCA_937863075.1 uncultured Rhodoferax sp.
CGTTGCTTTTAACCCCGTTCATCCCGTGGAGGCGGTGAAAGGCGTTAGCTTTGATATTCCGGCACACCGTACCGTCGCGCTGGTGGGCGAATCGGGGAGCGGGAAAAGTGTCAGTGCCATGAGCATCGTCCGCCTGCTGCCCGATAACGCGGTGGTGGCGGCGGATAGCCAGATTTGGTATCAGGGCAAGGATTTGCTGCGTGCGCCGATGGATGCCATGCGCCAACTGCGGGGCAAGGATATTTCGGTGGTGTTTCAAGAGCCGATGAGTTCGCTCAATCCGGTGTTCACGGTGGGTGAGCAAATCGCCGAAGTGCTGCGTTTGCATCTGCGCTTGAATCGCAAACAGGCGTTGGATAGAGCGTTGGAATTGATGAACGAAGTCGGCATTCCGCGTGCCAAGGAACGGCTGAACGCCTATCCGCACCAGCTTTCTGGCGGACAGCAGCAGCGCGTGATGATTGCGATGGCAATCGCCTGCGAACCCCAGTTATTGATTGCCGATGAACCCACCACCGCGTTAGACGTAACGGTGCAGCGCCAGATTATGGAATTGCTCGCCCAGTTGCAGCAGCGCAAAAAAATGAGCATTTTGTTCATTAGCCACGATTTGGGCTTGGTCGGGGAAATTGCCGATTCGGTGGTCGTGATGCGGCACGGCACGGTGCGCGAAGCGGGTGCGGTGAAAGATGTTTTCACGAATCCGCAAGATAGTTATACGCGCGAACTCATCGCCTGTTCGCGCCCCAAAGAGCGGATGCACGCCACGCCCGCAGACGGTGCGCCGCTGCTGGAGGTGAAGGGGCTGCGCAAGGATTACACGCTCAAAACCGGATGGTTCCGGCGCGAGGTTTTCAGCGCGGTAAAAGATGCCCATTTCACCCTGCACAAAGGGCGCACGCTGGGCGTGGTGGGCGAATCGGGTTCGGGTAAGACGACCATCGGCATGATGCTCACGCGCCTCACGGACGCGACGGCGGGCAGCATTCATTTTGAAGGGGTGGATTTGGCAAAGCTCACGCCCCAGCAAATGCAGGCGTATCGCCGCCGGATTCAAATCATCTTTCAAAACCCCTATGCCAGTTTGAACCCGCGCTTCACGGTCGGGCAGATTTTGCACGAGCCGATGCGGATTCACGCCATCGGCAAAGACGAAACCGAGCGCACCCAACGCGCCATTGCGTTGCTGGAAAAAGTCGGGCTATCGGCGGACGCGATGGGCAAATATCCGCATGAGTTTTCGGGCGGACAGCGCCAGCGTATCGCCATTGCGCGGTGTTTGACGATGCAGCCCGAAATCATTATTTGCGATGAAAGCGTGAGCGCCTTGGATGTCAGCGTGCAAGCCACCGTGCTGAATTTGCTGCTCGATTTGCAAAAAGAATTCGGCTTGAGCTACGTTTTCATCAGCCACGATTTGGCGGTGGTCAAATACATGGCGGACGATATTCTGGTGATGCACAACGGCGAAATGGTGGAACACGGAACCGCCGATGCCGTCTACCACCGCCCCCAAATGCCCTATACGCAGCAACTGCTGGGGGC
>CALMCD010000109.1 GCA_937863075.1 uncultured Rhodoferax sp.
ATCGTTCCCACATTAACGTGTGGTTTGGTTCGCGTGAATTTCTCTTTTGCCATTTTTAACTCTCCAAAGAGCAAGTACCCGTGTTGTGTTTAATGTCTGCACGGTGTTGCAATCTCGCTTTGCACGGGGGACAAAGCGGCACACCGTCGCAGACGGAACATAAAAAATCGAAACCGGTGCGCTTATTTAGCGCGTGCAGCCATGATGGTCTCTGCCACATTCTTTGGAGCTTCAGCGTAGTGCTTGAACTCCATCGTGTAAGTAGCACGACCTTGGGACATGGAACGCAGTGTGGTCGAATAACCAAACATTTCGGACAGAGGAACTTCTGCCTTGATGGCTTTACCGCCACCGACCATGTCATCCATACCTTGCACCATACCACGACGGGAAGACAAGTCACCCATCACGTTACCGGCATAGTCTTCAGGTGTTTCCACCTCAACCGCCATCATTGGCTCCAGAATCACGGGGTTGGCTTTACGGCAACCTTCTTTGAAACCGAAGATAGCGGCCATCTTAAAGGCGTTTTCATTCGAGTCCACATCATGGTAAGAACCGAAGGTCAAAGTAACCTTCACGTCCACCACGGGGTAGCCTGCCAACACACCTTGGTTCAGGGCTTCGATAACACCCTTCTCAACCGCAGGGATGTATTCACGAGGAACCACACCGCCCTTGATAGCGTCCACGAATTGGAAGCCTTTGCCCACTTCGTTGGGTTCAACGGTGAACACAACGTGACCGTATTGACCCTTACCACCGGATTGACGCACGAACTTACCTTCGACATCCACCACTTGTTTACGGATGGTTTCGCGGTAAGCCACTTGGGGTTTGCCGACATTCGCTTCCACGCCAAATTCGCGCTTCATGCGGTCAACAATAATTTCCAAATGCAATTCGCCCTGTCCACCAATAATGGTTTGACCGGATTCTTCGTCGGTTTGAACGCGGAAAGAAGGATCTTCTGCGGCCAAACGGCTCAAAGCAAGGCCCATTTTTTCTTGGTCGGCTTTGGATTTTGGCTCAACCGCTTGGCGAATCACCGAATCAGGGAACACCATGCGCTCCAATGTGATCACCGCAGAAGGGTCACACAAGGTTTCACCGGTAGTTACATCTTTCAAACCAACGCAAGCAGCGATGTCGCCGGCGCGGATTTCATCCACTTCTTCACGGTTATTGGCGTGCATCTGCACGATACGACCAATACGTTCTTTTTTGCCGCGTACCGCGTTGTAAACGGTATCGCCTTTTTTCAGAACACCGGAATACACGCGAACGAACGTCAACTGTCCAACAAAGGGGTCGGTCATCAATTTGAACGCCAACGCTGCAAATTTTTCGTTGTCGTCGGCTTTACGAACGATTTCTTTCTCTTCTTCGTCAAAGCCTTTAATCGCTTTAACGTCCAAAGGAGAAGGCATCAGTTCAATCACCGCGTCCAACATACGTTGCACGCCTTTGTTTTTGAACGCTGTACCGCACAGCATAGGCTGAATTTCACCCGCGATGGTACGCGTGCGCAAGCCAGCTGTAATTTCGTCTTCGGTCAAAGTACCTTCTTCAAGGTATTTGTTCATCAATTCTTCACTGGCTTCTGCCGCAGCTTCCACCATTTTTTCACGCCATTCTTCGGCTGTCGCCACCAAATCAGCAGGAATCTCTTCAAAGGTAAATTTCATACCTTGCGAAGCGTCATCCCAAATGATGGCTTTCATTTTGCGCAAATCAACCACGCCTTTGAAGTTTTCTTCCGCACCGATTGGAACAACCAAGGGTACTGGATTTGCCTTCAGGCGCAATTTCATTTGTTCGACAACTTTGAAGAAGTTGGCACCCGTACGGTCCATCTTGTTCACAAATGCCAAGCGTGGAACTTGGTATTTGTTGGCTTGTCGCCATACGGTTTCAGACTGGGGCTGCACGCCACCCACCGCGCAGTACACCATGCAAGCGCCGTCCAACACACGCATCGAACGCTCCACCTCAATGGTGAAGTCAACGTGTCCGGGGGTATCAATGATGTTGATACGATGTTCTGGGAACTGTCTGTCCATACCTTTCCAGAAGCAAGTGGTTGCAGCGGACGTAATGGTGATACCACGTTCCTGCTCTTGCTCCATCCAGTCCATGGTGGCTGCGCCGTCATGCACTTCACCGATTTTGTGATTTACACCGGTATAGAAAAGAATACGCTCGGTAGTTGTTGTTTTACCTGCGTCAATGTGAGCAGAAATACCAATATTGCGGTACTGCCCGATGGGAGTAGTGCGAGCCATAAAAAATCCTTAGGGAGCTTAGAAGCGGAAGTGAGAGAAGGCTTTGTTAGCCTCGGCCATGCGGTGAACTTCATCACGCTTTTTCATAGCGCCACCACGACCTTCGGTAGCTTCCAGCATTTCATTAGCCAGACGTTGTGCCATGGATTTTTCACCACGCTTGCGAGCGGCTTCTTTAATCCAGCGCATGGACAAAGCCAAGCGACGAACAGGACGCACTTCAACGGGAACTTGGTAGTTCGCGCCACCCACACGGCGGGATTTCACTTCCACCAAGGGTTTTACGTTGTTAATAGCCACGGTGAAAGCCTCAAGGGGGTCTTTACCGGGGTTTTTCTTTTCAATCAGTTCCAAAGCGCCATAAATAATGCGCTCTGCAACCGCTTTTTTGCCGCCTTCCATGATGACATTCATGAATTTGGACAGCTCTACATTGCCGAACTTGGGATCCGGCAGAATTTCACGTTTAGGGACTTCACGACGACGTGGCATTTTTTACCTCTTTGCTTCAGTTGGCATCTAGCATCTAGATTAGATACCATGAGAGTTACACAATAAGACTCTCACTTACTCGACCTCATAGCGGGTCACTCCGTTCATTCACTGCGCCACGCAGTAAAGGAACACCTGTTTAGACCGATTCAAAACCCATTTTTATTTGGATTTCTTCGGACGCTTAGCACCGTACTTGGAACGGGATTGCTTGCGATCTTTCACGCCTTGCAGATCCAACGAACCGCGAACGATGTGGTAACGAACACCGGGCAAATCCTTCACACGACCGCCGCGAACCAGCACTACGCTGTGTTCTTGCAGGTTGTGACCTTCACCACCGATGTAGGAAATAACCTCAAAACCGTTGGTCAGGCGCACTTTGGCAACCTTACGCAAAGCGGAGTTTGGTTTCTTAGGCGTTGTGGTGTACACACGGGTACAAACACCACGACGTTGCGGACAGTTCTGCATCGCAGGACTCTTCGACTTGACAGCCTCGACCTCACGGCCATGGCGCACGAGCTGATTAATGGTTGGCATTGAAAAACGTCCCTAAACGTTTGAGAAAAATAATAAAAACGCGACTTTCCGGTTTTACCGAAAAGCCTTCTAATATAGCAGGTTAAAGCTACTCCTGCAACCTATACGACTGCGATCAACGCAGCCACAAGCGGATGGCATCCCACGCACGCCCCAAAATACCGGTTTGTTCCACGGCCTCCAGCGCGACCAACGGGGTTTCGGCAATCACTTCATTACCAATCCGTGTCTTCAAAATCCCGACCTGCTGACCCTTGGCAATAGGGGCAACCAATGGCTCTGAACGAATCACCTCGGTTTTGAGTTTGCTCACGGTTCCCGCAGGGACTGCCACCACAATCGGCTGCGGAGTTTGCCCCAGATTGACCGCCGATGCTTTTCCCTTCCACACATTGGCGGTTGAGACGGCTTGGTTGGCATCGAACAATTTAACCGCTTGGTACGCGGTATACCCCCAGTTCAATAATTTTTGGGATTCATTGGCACGGGCATTTTCATTGACCGTACCCAGCACAATGGACAACAAACGTCGCCCACCCCCTACCGCTGCATTGCCAACCACCCCCGAACTTCCGGTGACGGCGGGTGCAGAGGCCGCTAAATTGGGAAATTGCCGATTCGCCGTCGCCACCATGCAGTAACCAGCGGCTTCGGTGTAACCTGTTTTCAAGCCGTCCACACTCGGATCGCGGAACAGCAGCAAATTGCGATTGCTGTCGTTGGTCGAAGGTGTTCCCGGATAACGGTATTTTTTGATGGAATAAAACCCGATGTATTCGGGAAAATCCGACATCAAACGACGCGCCAAAATACTCAAATCCCGTGCGGTCGTAACGTGTCCGGTAGCCGTCAAGCCCTCGGGGTTTTTGTAGCTTGTGCCTTTCATGCCCAACGCTTTGGCTTGATCGTTCATCATCTGCACAAAGCGTTCGACGTTGCCGCCGACCCCTTCGGCCAGTGCGATCGTCGCATCGTTACCCGATTGAACAATCATGCCTTTGATGAGGTCTTCCACCGGAACGCGCATTTTAGGATCGATGAACATGCGGGAACCGGGCATTTTCCAAGCACGCTCACTGACGGGCAATGCTTGTTTCAGATCGACTTTTTTGGTTTTGAGTGCATCAAATACCAAATACGCCGACATCAACTTGGTCAGCGAGGCGGGTTCCACGGGTGCATCTTCATTTTTAGCAGCCAGAACCTGATTGGCCGTAATGTCCATCAAAAAATACGCACTGGCCGCTATTTCAGGCGGTTGCAAAGACTCTGCGCTGGCAGTAAAACAAGAAACAGCCAACAAACCAGTCAGCAAAAATTGAGAGGGAGACATTGGGAAAATACTTCCATACTTCGGTTAAAAATTGCCCACGTTGTCAGTTTTTAATTTGTAAACGTTCAACTACCTGCCCATTTTGAAGATGGCTATCCACAATTTCATTGATGTCGTGCAAATCGATAAAGGTGTACCACACGCCTTCGGGGTACACCACCGCCACGGGGCCTGAGAGACAACGCCCCAAACAACCCGCCCGATTGACGCGCACATTGCCGTTTTCTGCAATGCCCGCATCTTTGACGCGCTGTTTGCAATGGGCAAAGGCGGCTTCAGCACCCAGATGGGCGCAGCACACTTGTCCATCGGGACGCTCGTTCAGGCAGAAAAAAATATGCCGCTGGTAATAGGGTGCAGGAGCGGCAGTGGAAGGAGAGGGAGAAAGAGGAGGAGTATTCGTAATAGATGTCATGCAGCGATTCTATTTTTCTTGAGCGTCCTCTAAGTGTCCCCAATGACCAGAATCGCGTTGCCACTGCAAAGTAACGACAAAAAAAAGCGCAGCGTAAGGCCATAACCACCCCAACCACTGCGCTAAACCATGAAAACGAATAAAACGCCCCTGCTCCCAAGCCTGCAAAGTTTGTGCCAAATAAGGGTCTGCTGGCGCTTGATTGACCATGCTCAGGTAAATTCCCATCAACAACAGCAGCAACGGATGGCTGATACCCGATGGAATCAATGCCATCCCCAACGCCAATAGCACCGCCAAACCGATGCCAATCTGCACGGGCAAATCCAACCATGACCACGCATGAGCCGGCCCCCAGCTCAAGGTTGCCGATACCACCGTCATGGCAACACCGGCCACTATCAATAGCAGGGCAAAAATAATGCGTTTCACCGCACGCGGAATAATGCAGTACGCCAGCAAACACGGAACCAGCAAGCCCAATGCCACACAGATGAGCTGCGTTCCGGGGGTCATGGGTTCGGGATCGAGGAAGGAAGAATGCAGCGGTAGCCAGTCCATGAACGGTGTATCGATCAACCCCATAGCCAAAACATCTTCCAGCCGATCCAACACATGCCCCAATCCAAACGGTACGGGCGGCGGAAACAACAATGCAATCGGCCACAGTGCCAAAAGCACCAAACCACCGTGGGCGTGTTCAACGAACCAGCGCGAGCGCCATGCACTCCAACGCACAATCATGCCCCATCTTGCCAACCAAACCGTGATGATCGCGCCCAAGCTGGCACCGAGTGAATTCAACAACCAATCTTCACGCGACGGGATGCGGGCGGGCAGATACGTTTGCAGCATCTCCATCGTCAGTGAAAAGAGTATCGCCAGCACACAGGGAACGACAATCGCGTGTCGGATGTAGCCGCCGCGCAAGGCGCTCAACGCCAATAAGCATCCGAAGGGGATATAACCCGCGATGTTGATAGCGACATCAAAGCCGCTCCAATAACGTGGAAAAGAAGCCGTTAAAAAAGCCCAAGGCAAAATACCCTGATAGCGCCAACCTGCAAACGGAAACAGGCTGGCATAAACGATCAACGCCGTGTAAATCAGCGAAAGAGATAGCGCTGCTGATTTACGACGCATGGTTAAAACGGTTTCATCACCACCAACATCACCACAACCAGCATCATGACCACAGGCGCTTCGTTAAACCAGCGAAACCACACATGGCTGCGTGACATGGCTCCGCGTTCAAATTTTTTCAAAATCGAACCGCAGGCATGGTGATAACCCATCAGCAACACCACGATGGTCAGTTTAGCGTGCAGCCAGCCGCCGCTAAAACCATAACCCAGCCACAACCACAATCCAAAAACCAGCGCGGGAACCGCCAAAATGGTCATGAAACGGTACAACTTACGCGCCATGAGCAACAAGCGCGACCGTTCCGCTTCAGAATCGGGTGCGACCATCGCCAAATTGACAAAAATGCGTGGCAAGTAAAACAATCCGGCAAACCAGCTTGCCACGAACACGATATGAAGTGATTTGATAAAAAGCATAGGGTAAGTTTATGCCTTTTTTCACGCTTTAGGCAAAAAAAACCCCAGCTCAAAAATAAGAACTGGGGTAACAAAGCCTCCGTATGGGGATACGTGAGGCCCCGCTCAGGGAGGAAAAGCGGGGGGTAGCACGCTACCCGAACGTAACTATACCAAATTTACGCTCAAATTTCAGGCACAATTTTCCCCATGACTACCTACGCCCCCTACCCCCTTGGCCGCCCGCGCCGTTTGCGCCGCGATACCTTTACCCGCAACTTGGTGCGTGAAAATGCCCTCACGCCGCACGATTTAATTTACCCCGTCTTTGTGGTCGATGGGACGAACCAACGCATCCCCATTGCCTCTATGCCCCAAGTGGAGCGTTTGAGCTTGGATTTGCTCCTGCCCGTGGCCGAAGAATGCGTCAAACTGGAAATTCCGGTGATGGCACTTTTCCCCGTGATCGATCAATCGCTGAAAAACTACCAAGGCACAGAGGCGTTAAACCCCGATGGGCTCGTTCCGCGCGTGGTGCGTGCCTTGAAAAAAGAATTTCCCGATTTGGGCGTGATGACCGATGTCGCGCTCGACCCCTTCACCAGCCACGGACAAGACGGTTTGCCCGATGAAAATGGTTACATCCTGAACGATGAAACCGTCGCCATGCTCATTCAACAAGCCATGACACAAGCCGATGCCGGCGTGGACATCGTAGCGCCCAGTGACATGATGGATGGACGCATCGGGGCAATT
The DNA here is from genome assembly GCA_937863075.1 of uncultured Rhodoferax sp. Taxonomy (GTDB): domain Bacteria; phylum Pseudomonadota; class Gammaproteobacteria; order Burkholderiales; family Burkholderiaceae_C; genus Allorhodoferax. The sequence continues at coordinate 7,366 of CALMCD010000109.1, forward strand.
CGCGCCGCGCTCGAAGCCAAAGGACACATCCACACCCGCATCATGGCGTACAGCGCCAAATATGCCAGCGCGTTTTACGGCCCGTTCCGCGATGCGGTCGGCTCGGCGGCAAACTTGGGCAAAAGCAATAAAAAAGTCTATCAAATGGACCCCGCCAACAGCGACGAAGCCCTGCGCGAAGTGGCAATGGACATCGCCGAAGGTGCAGATATGGTGATGGTGAAACCCGGAATGCCGTATTTGGATGTGGTGCGCCGCGTAAAAGATGAATTCCAAGTTCCCACCTTTGCCTACCAAGTCAGCGGCGAATATGCGATGCTGAAAGCCGCCGCGCAAAATGGTTGGTTGGATCACGATGCCGTGATGATGGAAAGTTTATTAGCCTTCAAACGCGCCGGAGCCGATGGAATTTTGACCTACTTCGCCCGTGATGCGGCTAAACTGCTACTGAAGAAATAGCTCGATCTGCACGGCTGGTAATGATTACAAGCCGTTTTTATTTTATTTTGACGGGATTCTGATATGGACTTTAAGCCACTCATCACGCTGATGGCGATTGTGAACCCGTTAGCCATCGTGCCGTTTTTCATTCACTACACGCAGGGTTTCACGGCGGAACAGCGTCGCCATACGGTGATGATTTCGACATTAACCTGCTTTTTGGTGATTTCTATCTGCGCGTTGGCGGGTTTGCAGGTTTTGAAGTTCTTCGGGATTTCGCTGGCGAGCTTTCAGGTGGGCGGGGGGATGCTGCTGCTGACCTCGGCGCTGAATATGCTCAACGCCCAGCCCGCCGAAGCCA
>CALMCD010000110.1 GCA_937863075.1 uncultured Rhodoferax sp.
TGGATTAACCGCGTGGTGTTGAAACGCTTTGAACCTTTAACGAATTTACCCGAACTGCACGATTTACCGGAGGTACAAGAAATGATTGAAGAACGCATTGATGCTTGGAAACAGAATTTGGTACAGCAAGGTGTGTTGCAAGGGATTCAGCAAGGGATTCAGCAAGGCGAATATACGGGGATTCTAAAAGGGAAGCTAGAAGGCTTGCAGCAAGGCGAACGCAAAGGCAAGTTAGAAGGACAAACCCAGCTTTTATTACGTTTCCTGATGCGCCGTTTTGGAGTGTTGCCACCAGCAGTCGTAATGCAAATCAACGCCGCAAAAAACTTAGAACAAATCGAAGCGTGGTTCGATGCTGCGATAGATGCACCCAATCTTAACGCGGTGTTTTTGCTGCACTGATTCTTTTGCTCAATGGACTGCTTCAGCACAACTCATAACCCTTCTTTATTATCCCGAACTCAGGTTATTTATTATTCAATAATAAAACCACCGCCCGCGCTTCCATTGCCCGCCCTTCGCCGACTGCACCCATTTTCTCGGCGGTTTTGGCTTTAACGTTGACCTGATTCACATCCAAGCCCAGCACCTGCGCAATCCGCGCCCGCATAGCGGCAATATGCGGGGCGAGTTTGGGTGCTTGGGCAATGACGGTGCTGTCGATATTGCCGATGGTGTACCCTTGGTCACGCACCGCTTGCGCAGCGTCTGCTAACAAAATAGCCGAATCTGCCCCCTTGAAACGCGGATCGGTATCCGGAAAATGCGTACCAATATCGCCCAACGCGGCTGCACCCAGCAGGGCATCGGTAATCGCATGCAGCAGGGCATCGGCATCGGAATGCCCTAATAAACCTTTGGTGTGTGGTATTTCCACACCACCCAAAATGAGTTTGCGCCCTTCCACCAGCGCGTGAATATCCCAACCTTCCCCAATGCGTAAATTCATGGTAGCCTTCTTTCTTAATGGACAAATTAAATGGACAACTCGCAATTTTCCATCTTTCAATACCAACATTCTGACGCAGTACACCGTAGCACCCTGCGCAAAGTAGCTGCCGCTGCATTTTTGGTATTAAGTGGATGGTCTCTTCTCTACGCCAGCAACCATATTAGCGGTATTTTTATACCGGTGGGGATCATTGCCCTGATTATCGGGATCATCATTTATAGTGCCGTGACGCGCAATATAATGATAGGGCCACGCTATTTATTATGTGGGCAAACCATTGTTTATTATGCCAATGTTGTGCGTATTACGCTATACCGCAATGGGAGTGTACTGGAACTGCACACCGCCAAGGGCAAAGCATTTATTTTAGAGCGTGATAAGTTTCCGACTGGCGCACGCCATGAACCTAAAATCACCAAGAATAAAACAGATAAATTCAAAAAGGTCAGTAAAAAAATCGTTGAACGAATCGAACAAATTCTACCTCATGTAGAAAAAATTGGCTGCTAACCTCCTACAGTCGTCTATGCGCAAAATGACAAACCCTCCCACCCGCCACATTCACCTGCTCTACGTTCCTACGATGGGGTGTAATTTGGGATGTAGTTATTGTTATTTGGGTAAGCAAACCACCGAAGCCTCTATTACCCGTGATGCCGCCAAAGCTGTCTCTACTTTGCGTTATGCGTTGCAAGAATTAAATCAAGCAGGGATTTTAGCGTTCAACGTTTCACTGCACGGTGGTGAGGTAACGACCTTACCCATCTCGGTTTTAGATGAATTGTTCACGATAATTACCCAACATTATCGTGATAATTTTGATGCCCTCCATGCACTGGGGCATAAAAAATCGGTTCCGCATATTAAAACCAATTTATACCGCTTTGCCCCGCTGTATGAATTATTCAATCGCCATAAAGTTTCGATTAGCGCGAGTATTGATTTACCCCTCCAATTACACGAACGCTACCGTATTACCCGCGCCGGAACCAGTTGGCTGGAGCGTACCCGCGAAAATATCCGATTATTAGCACGTTATCCGCATGCCAAAAAAATATCCGCTACTTTAAGCAGTGAACATTTGCAAGATGTCGATGCGTTGATTGCCGATATAGGGTATATCCACCGCGAGCTGGGGTTTGATATGAACCAGCTTAATTTTATGTTTGCATTCGGCTCGGAATTGAATCGTGCCGACAAAGGTAAAGATACCCTCACCCCCACTACATCCGCCCAACAACAAGCGCTGTATGCCACCTTAAAAACGGCATTTATGGGAACGGAATTAGAAGACGGTTTAAAACGTAATTGGTTTGATGAGTTCAAACCCTCTTATTGCACTAATTCGGTGAATTGTGGGGAGCGTTTTTATTTATTGCAAGGCGATGGCTCAGTATATTCCTGTGTGCGCGGTCAGGGTATTCCTGAATTTCATTATGGTAATATCTTTGAAACCCCGATTGTAGAGGTATTAGATCAGGGCGCACGTAAAATCCAAATGCTGCACCAGCAATATGGTTTTGATTCAGATTGTCAAGGTTGCAATCATTTAAGCCTTTGCAATACCGGCTGCCCTGTCGTGAAATACCAAAACCGCACGGGCAAATCGTATACCTGCCATTTGCAAAAAGATTTGTATGCCGATTTCCCGCTTTCCTATCCCGCTGATACCCCCACCGCGCAACGCGATTATGCGCATTATTACCAATCCATCACGCACCCGCAGTTGGACTTTATTCGCCCCGCCATCATTCAATCGCCACCGCAATTTATTATTCCCAGTGATGCGGGTGATGCGAAAAACACCCTCCATGCCCTGATTGAAGCCGATGCCACCCTACAAACCCTGTTCGACCCGACGCTGTGGATGCTGGAGGTGGAGGGCGAAATGGTCGCTTTGGAATCCCAACTGCGTAAAACACGCCGGTTACAACACACGCTGCTGCGCGATGATCGCGTGGTGTTACATATTCACCGCCGTGCGCTAGAGGCCAATGCACCCGAATGGCTGCGTAACACCATCTATTTACAATTGTTACGCGATACACTGGTGGTGTATGGCGATGAACAGCGCACCAAACAGGAGCATATTTTTACCTATCAGCTCTACGCCAACTGCCTCACCGCCAGCGAAAAACTGGGGCAAGATTATTATCAAATCGACATTAGCGATCTACTGGCCTTGCACCAAAAGTATTACCAAAGAGGGGTTTTGAATAATTTATTCTTCACCACCTTCTTTTTACGAGAATACCATTATCAAAAGCAAAAAAATAATGCTTTTTACCACCTACAAACTGCCAACTTGCCGTTTCAGAACTTTGAATTCTATTACTAATCTTTATTTTTTACTATAATTTATAATTATACGGTGAATTACCATGACGACCCATCATTTAGAGCGAACCGCCTACACCGTTGAATGTTTTCTCAATGCCCTGCGATTAGAAGATGGTAGCCGCCGCGTTTCGCTTGAAGAAGAATTGGTGCGCTGGTTTATGGAACGGTTGCGCCACAAAGATGATTTCATTCTCTTTCAACCATCCCCCCCGAGTATCACTTGTTATTCCGAGGAAAAACCCGTTTACGCACATCCCATTCCCGAAGCCGTTCAAAAAAGAACGCTTTGGAGTAATGGTCGCCAAATTTCTATTATTAACGGTCACGCCTTTTCAGAAACCGGAAAATTGGTGATGTTAGGTACAGCGGGATTATTGTTAACCATGCCCGGTATGCCCGCCGCAGCCGCAGGTCAAAATAGTTATGGCGCGAGTTTTGAGCAGCGTAGCAGTAACAACAATAATAATAACAATAACAACAATAATAACAACGGCTGATTCAATAAAAAATGGTATGAAGCATTGCATGAAACATGATTTTGATACGCTGCACCACGTAGGAATTGCGGCGTGGCAAAAGGGAGAATTAGATACTGCAATCCACTATTTACAACAGGCGATTGCCTTGCGTCCGCAAGCGATGCAGGCGTATTACAACTGCGGTGTGGTATTGCAACAATTATTGCGTTTGGACGAGGCTTTTTCTTGTTACAACCGTGTCTTGGCACACCCCACCCAGTTCCCCAACGCTTACAAAGCGCACATGAACCAAGCCCTGATCTTGCTGATGCAAGGCAAGCTGCTAGAAGGTTGGAAAAAATACGAGTGGCGTTGGCGCAATTCCGAAGTGGGGATGAAGCAGAAGAAACGCACCTTCATCCAACCCCTGTGGCTCGGCAAAACACCGTTGGCTGGGAAAACTATTTTTCTGCACCACGAACAAGGGCTGGGAGATACGCTGCAATTTTGCCGTTACATCCCGCAGGTGGTGGCCTTGGGTGCGCAAGTGGTGGTGGAAGTACAAGCATCGCTACTGCCATTGCTGCGCACGCTGGCAGGTGCTGAATCGGTGACATGGATTGCCTCCAATACACCCTCGGCTGCGCTCCCTGCTTTTGATTGTCACTGTCCATTGCTGAGTTTGCCGCTGGCATTTCAAACCACGCTGGAGAGCATCCCCGCCACCGCGCCCTATCTTCATCCCAACGCCGAGCGCGTTGCCATTTGGAAAGAACGGCTTGGAAAACCCAAAAAGCCCCGCGTTGGCTTGGTTTGGCGCGGAGGCTCCGGTCACTACAACGACCATAACCGCAGTTTGCCGCTGTCCGATTTGGCACGCTATCTGCCACCGAATCGGGAATACATCTGCCTCCAACAAGAGATTCGGCAAGAGGACCTCGCCTATTTGCGCTCCCACCAAATCATCCACACCTTTGAAGACCACATCCACGATTTTGACGATACCGCCGCCCTGTGTGCTTTGGTGGATGGGGTGATTAGCGTCGATACCAGCGTGGCGCATTTAGCGGGTGCATTGGGGCGACCGCTGTGGCTGCTTCTTCCTTTTGTACCAGATTGGCGTTGGATGCTCAACCGCTCCGACAGCCCGTGGTATCCCAGTGCCACGCTCTACCGCCAAAGTACCCAAGGCGATTGGGGTAGTGTGTTGCAATCCATGCGCCGTGATTTGAATGCGATGGAGCAGCGCAGTACGTGGGGTGCATTGCGCCAATTATTATTTGGCAATCGACAAAAAGGATAACTTCCACTCCACGCCGCTGTCGATTCATCGGTTCATATTCCAAAAATTGGTAACACCATATTCGTGGTTCCGGGGTGTACCCAGCGGGCAAATTCGCGCGTGGTGTCGATGCAGCCGCCGGCTTCGGTGTAGATGCCGCGTCCTTCGCGGTAACGCTCCATCACCGCCATGATGCGTTGCACCTCGGCGGGATTTTTTCGCGTGGCTTGGACGCATTCCGCGACTTTATCTTCGTTGATACGCTCCTCCCCCTCGGCATCGGTGTAGAGGCCATCGCGCCAATGGTAAATTTCGAGGCATTTATCTTCCAGCGTAAAAGCGGCGTTGGGTTTCCAAAAATTGCTGAATAAGCCACCCCCCAAATACATCACCCACGAGCCTTCAAACCCCGAAGCCTCGGCCGAATCCGAATCAGGATTGCGGAACCACGTTCTATCGCCCGGGACAAAATAGTGCAGCGGCAAGGGCTGTTCCATTGAGCCCTGTTCGTGCAGAAAAACCTCATGAAACTGGCACGATTTAATCGGGTGCGTTTCCCACAGCGTTTGCAACTGCGCTAGCAATGCCGGATTGCATTGTTTTAATTCTTGTGCGATGCCCAGCAAAATCACGTATTCGGAAGCGCGGTAGCAAGAAAAGGAAAATAATTTACCCGATTCGTCCGGCTGCGTGGCTTTAATTAGCGCGTCAATCAACGGGCTGCCCGCACGCACGGCAAAGCCGATGTCTTCATCGTAAATCCAGCAATCGGTAGGGCGTTCAATCGCGGTGGTATCAAAATCCAACAGCGTTTTACGTGCCGCGTGGACGATGTTAGAACGAATCCGCACCGCGCTGATAAATTCTTCCACACTGGGAAATTCCAGCGCAATCGGTGCAATCAACATACTCACCACGATTTCATGCAGCAAATCCGATGAATGGGTTTGGTGGAGGTGCAACGTATCGTAATCGGGCATCCACGCATTCGCTACATCGGGGCGCAGGGTGAAGCGCGTACTATTCGGGGCAAAGGGTTCTGCCACGATAACATCGCATAAATCTTCCAACCCCAAAGGTTGCAACAGACTCCAAGGGGTTGCAAGTGAGTGAAGTGGGTGTTGAACAACGCAGCCCTGATACTGCGGCTCGATGGGGGAACGAGTGGATGGGTTCATAAGCGGTATTATCGACACTCATGGCGCTATCACCCCCCCGTATTTCTATTGACAACCCTTCTTTGGCAACACCCGTTACGGCGCGTGTACGCGTGCTGGGGCAGTGGACGGCACACCAGCTTGCCACCTCGCGGCACTGGAAAGCATTAAGTGCCACGCTGAAAAAATTACCCACCGCGCTCCCTTCTACCCCCGCAATGGAATGGGATTTGCGCGAATTAGAAGCCCTCGACCACACCGGAGCGCAACTGTTGTGGAACACTTGGCAACGCCAATGGCCGACCACCGTTCATCTTTTGCCCAATCAACGCCTGTTGTTGGAACGGGTTGCGCAATTTTCCACCACCCCGCCGCCACCGCCGCGTGTGGGAATGCACCAGCGTTTTTTGCGGCTGGGCGCGTGGGTGATGACGCGGCACGATCATGTGATGAGCGCCCTGCACCTCATCGGGCAACTGCTGCTGGATGTGATTCGCCTCATCAAAAAACCGCATCACGGCCCGTGGCGCGACGTATCGGGCAACCTGTACCACATTGGCGCAACGGCATTGCCGATTACGGCGATGGTAGGATTTTTGATCGGCGTGGTGCTGGCGTATTTGATGGGGCAGCAGTTGCGGCAATTTGGGGCGGATACGTTTATCGTGAATTTGCTGGGCATCGCCTTGATTCGGGAACTCGGCCCGGTGTTGGCGGCGATTTTGCTGGCGGGGCGTTCGGGTTCGGCGATTACGGCACAAATCGGCGTGATGCGCGTCACCGAGGAGCTGGACGCGATGCAAGTGATGGGCATCCCCAAAGGCTTCCGATTGGTGCTACCGCGCGTCCTTGCTATGCTGGTAGCTACACCTTTGATAGCAGTTTGGACTACCATTGCGGCTTTAGCGGGTGGCATGGTGGCGAGTGATATGGTGATGGGTTTATCGCCCAGCTATTTTGTGACCGCCTTGGCGCGTGCCGTGAACATTTGGAATTTATGGCTAGGCGTTGCCAAATCCGCCGTGTTTGGCGTGTTGATTGCCCTGATTGGCTGCTATTACGGTCTGCGCATTCAACCCAATACCCAAAGTTTGGGCGAAGGCACGACCGCTTCGGTGGTCACGTCCATCACGATGGTGATTTTGGTCGATGCCCTTTTTGCTGTGATTTTCAAAGACTTTGGCATACGGGGAGCATAAAGTGATGATGGCGGTGGATATTCAAGGGCTATGCTCGATTTTTCGGGTGGATGGCGTGCCGACCACGATTCACCACAACCTGAACCTGTGCGTGCAGCAGGGCGAATTACTCTCGCTCGTCGGTGGTTCGGGCAGTGGGAAAACGGTTTTACTGCGCCAAATTTTGGGGCTGGAACACCCCGCACGGGGGCATATCCGTATGTTCGGGCGACCCGCACCGGATTTAGTCCGTTCCAGCAGCCGCGTGGGGATGTTGTTCCAGCATGGGGCGCTCTACTCCTCGTTCACGGTGCTGGAAAATATCGCGCTGCCGTTGCAAGAATTGCACAATCTGCCACGCGATTTGATTCACGATGCCGCCATGATGAAACTACAAATGGTCGGATTAAGCCCCGCCCACGCCCACAAAATGCCCGCCGATTTATCGGGCGGCATGATTAAGCGCGTGGCATTGGCACGGGCATTGATTTTGGACCCGCCGCTGTTGTTGCTGGATGAACCCACCGCCGGACTTGACCCCGATAGCTCGGACGCTTTTTGCACGTTGCTGCGCTCATTGCACCGTGAACTGAACCTGACCGTGATTATGGTGACGCACGATTTAGACACGATTTTCGACATCAGCACCCACATCGCCGTGCTTGCTGACCGCCATGTGATTGCCCACGCCCCGCCGCGCGAGGTGGTGGCCTTGCCGCACCCTTTTATTCAACAATTCTTCCGTGGTGGACGCGGGCTGCGTGCCATGCAAATCCTTGAA
>CALMCD010000111.1 GCA_937863075.1 uncultured Rhodoferax sp.
TGGTGCGGCTGGCGGGGATCGAACCCACGACCCTTGGCTTCGGAGGCCAATACTCTATCCACTGAGCTACAGCCGCACAATCTTACGAACCCGCTATTCTAAACCGCGAAACCGCATTACCAGCGTGGACGAACCAGCATCGGCACAAATTGCCACAGATACAAGCCCATTGCCGCTATCCACAGCAAGCCCGCCATGTGGATAAGCGGTGTATAGGCGGGGGGTAAAAAAATCGCCAACAACCGCGCAGCCACCGCTGCCAACATCAACCAGTAGCCCGCCTGAATCCGGCGATCCGCCACCAAGGGGCGACCCAAATGCCCGAGCGCTGTGCGGGTTGCCATGCCCATAATCAGCACCGAGAATCCTGCCATTGCCACGACATGCACGGGCAAGACACGCGGCAAATCGACCCCACCCGCAACCAAAGCCATCAATAGCAGCCCGATGCCAAGACTCGCATAACCCGCATACAAAATCCACAACAAAGGATTAGAACGAACGGCCCAAGGCTTCCAACTGACCCATTGCCACAGGGCAATCACGCCCGCCAGCCCTGCACCGATAGCCACCACCAGCATGGCATTGAACAGTAAACCCACCAGCACCACCGCACAAGCACCTAATTGCACCCAGCCCGTTTCGGTGTGCTTGGGGATATTCAAATTCGGCGTGGCACGCATAGCAAAGAAAGGCAGAACCCGCCGTGCAATGAGTAACGCAATCATCGCCATCACGGTGAGACCTGCATTGAAACATTGCATCAACCACCCGTAATCCCCTTCCCGCGCTGCATACAGGTAGAGACCATCCATCACCCCCAGCATCAGCAGCAAAGCCGGAACCGCGTAATTGCGGGTGTTTTTAGAACGCACCAACGATCGCATCATCGCCACAGCAGCAAGGGCGAAGAAAGCCAATTCCGACACACTGGCTAATAAAAAATACAACGTATTAGGAATTAAAAATCCAACACGCGCTACCAACCACAACCCCAAAGCAACCGCCAACGCCTTGCCATGCAGGGGGTTGATGCCCGTCCAATTGCTGCCAGCCGTCATCAAAAACCCGACAGCAATTGTCCCGATAAAGCCCCACAGCATCTCGTGCGCGTGCCATGCGATGCCACCCAATGGCGCAATCAACACGTTCGGGGCATAGACCCAAAGCGCCACGGCAATCAATGCCCACGCCATACCCGCCATGTAAAGCGGACGAAAACCCAGTTCTAAAAAAGCCCGTAGGCTGGGTGCATCCGAACGCGCAGAGGGTTCTTCAAGCGAATACAGGGGAATGGTTGCCATGAGAAAAATGAAAAAAGGGATGAAATGAAAGATACATGTATTGTGTATCTTATTTCAATCCCTTATTTTTCATTGCCGATTGCGGCTGGAACTTACCA
>CALMCD010000112.1 GCA_937863075.1 uncultured Rhodoferax sp.
GCGATGGTATCGGTAATATGGGCTTGCAAACCGATGAGGTAGGCGCGGACGGAATGGATAGATTCGGTAGGTTGAATAACGGTCATAAAAATATAAAAAACAAAAATTAATGTAGCCGAAACACCGAACCGAGGTGAGGGGCATCTATCGCCGCATCAAACCACGCTTCGATTTGCGCCAAATCCGTTGCCGCGTTAATCTGCATCACCACCGCAGGCGGCAAAACCCCAAAACGGCGCATCAAAAAACGCAGCAATAGCTGGGTTTGACCCTCTAATTGACCCTCTTGCTTGCCCTCTAACTTGCCTTTCAAGATTCCTGCATATTCACCCTGCTGAATCCCTTGCTGCACACCTTGTTGAATACCTTGCCGAATACCTTGCAATACACCCTGTTGCACCAAATTGTGTTTCCAAGCATCAATACGTTCTTCAATCATTTCTTGTACCTCCGGTAAATCATGCAGCTCGGGTAAATCATTCAAGGGTTCAAAGCGTTTTAATACAACTCGGTTAATCCACACCGTGAATGCTCTGCGTAATTCCGTATTCTGCGGGGCATTCAGTTGATTCTTTAGCTTTTCGATTAACGGCGCTAAATCTTCGGGGTTGAGCAGTCGTTCAATCTCCACCAACCGCGCAATCGCATTATCCGGCTGATTCAAACTTTCTTCACTGACGCGCCCTTCGTCTAGCAGAAAGTAACGTAAACGCGGGCGATAGGCGGCAAGGCTTGTCGGAACGGTTTCAATCAAATTTTCGACTTCCCGCTCGGCATTCCATACCCGCATTCCGTTGTACAGCACCAACGGAAAAACGGGCGGCAATTTTCCGCCTTTGATTTTTTTCGTTTTGATTAAATCTTGGTACAGCAATCCGATGTACGTCAGAATCCGCACCGCCATGAAATTATCCACGCTGCTTTGAAATTCCAGCAGCAGGTAAACGTACAACCATTCATCGGCTTCCGCACCGTTCATGCGAATGCGCCAGATGATGTCGTCCTCACGGTCACGCAAATCATCGGTAACGTAACTGCCACTGACTTTTTCCAGCGTATCAAAATTCAGCAACGCCACCCAGTCTTCCTCGACAAACCCACGCAGCAAATCCCGAACCGCTTGCGGGTGCGAGAACAGGTGTTTATAGGCGTTGTCGTGGGTGGACACGGGTGAGTGTTAGCGATTTTACTATTTATTTGATAGCACGGTATGCAATGTCCTTGCGGTACTGCATCCCAT
>CALMCD010000113.1 GCA_937863075.1 uncultured Rhodoferax sp.
TTTGTGGTACGAAGAAACACTTTCACCCGAAACGGTTTTATACGTTACGCTGGCGGCACATCCCAGTCGCAAAGATAAAACCCAATCTTCTGCCGAGCAAATTTTGGCTGCCGTGTTAAGCCTGTTTCCCGCAGAAAAACCCTATCTTCAGTTGGGTGGCAATGAAACGGTGGGCATGGGGTGGTGTCGCGTGAACCGTGTGAAGAAAGTAGGAGCGTAAATCATGCAAACCCTGCAACAACAACGTGCCAAACACGCGCTTCAAAAAGTTAAAGACCTTATTCCTTTGAACGAGGGCGATAAGCTCAAAGCCCGTGCCAACGAATTGCCTTTCATGATTCACACCAATGGCTTGGGGCAAGCACTTGCATTTTTCAAAAGCAAAAAAGATAAAGATGGTTACGACAAATTATTTTTAATTTTGCAAAGCTGGCTTACTGAAAAAGGTCGCCCATTTGCAGGAAAAACGGATTTAATGGCTGCCGTAACAGAAACCGATTTTCAAACCTACCGCATTGCCCAAGCCGAAGCCATTCAATATATGGATTGGGTAAAGAAATTCGCTAGTGCTTATTTGTAAGGATTGCCCATGACTTCGCCACTCTACGCAGATAGTGCCATTGCTGCTAAAGCCATTATTCCGGGTACAACCCATTCTATTAACACGGGGCTTTGGTTTACCCGCTTCTACGACTCTTTCAAAGCCGATTGGAGCGTGGACGAGGAAGGAAAACGCGGTTGGATTGATCGTGTTATTCGTTTAGGCACATCCGGCAGCAAAGACCAAATCGAAAGCCTGAATCAACGCCAACACCAACTATGCAAAGCACTGGGAGGTGAAACCCGTATTTTTGAAACAGAAGGTGCTTTTGTCACGGGTATGGGGTTGAGCCACCCAGTGGAAAACGGTTTCACTTTTCATCCTACCTTGGGCGTACCGTATTTACCAGCATCCAGCGTAAAGGGTTTACTGCGTGGTTGGGTGGAAGCGTGGATGGATAACGATGAGAATGATTCCACAGAATATGAAAGATGGTTCGGCACAACAGAATGCAGCGGTGAATTGATTTTCTTTGATGCGCTTCCCACAAAGCCCGTTCATTTAGGCTGCGAAATTATGACCCCGCACATGGGTAAATGGTATGAAAAAGGTGATGAAAATAACCCGCCCGCCGATTGGTACAGCCCTGTGCCTGTGCCGTTTTTAGTGGTTCAACCTAAAACAAAATTTCATTTCATGATTGCGCCTCGAATAATAGGAGCCGATGTCAGTAAAGCCATGCAGGAATTAAAAAATGCACTGGAATGGATAGGGGCGGGGGCTAAAACTGCATCAGGATATGGGCGGATGCTGGATACAACTCCACCACCACCTCCACCAGCCCAAACGGAATCATGGGGAACTGCCAAAATTCTATTGAACCCGGGTACTGGAGATATTACCGCGAGTTTTGACGGTAAAACTACCATTCCTCTTAAAGGCAATGATGCCAATAATTTTCGGTCTGCATTGGGTGAAGATCGTTCCAATAGTTTGAAGAAAAAGAAGGAATTAAAAAATATCTCTGTATTGGTTGAAAAATTGGGGAATGGTTGGAAATTGTTGAAAACTCTTTCCTAAATACCCAGTAATTTTTGGCAACCTTGCCATTATTTTTTTCTGCTATTTTCCACCTACCATAGCGGCATGACTACTTACTTTGTATCCCGACACACCGGAGCCGTGCAATGGGCGCGGCGAAAAAATCTTTTTGTTAATCAACTGGTTAGCCATCTTGATACACGAATTATTCAAGCAGGCGATACCGTTATTGGCAGTTTGCCCGTCAATCTTGCCGCACAGGTTTGTGCCATTGGCGCACGCTATTTTCATTTAACCTTGGAAATATCCCCCGAATTACGCGGGGTTGAATTAAGCGCCGATCAGTTAGAACATCTAGGGGCGCGTTTACAACAATTTGAAATTAAGGAAATAAAATGAATACTATCAATCAAACAAATTCCACATTACATCTTTGCATTGCAACAGGTCAAAATGCAGCTAACTTTATTCCACTCAAGCAATTAAATGCACAAGAAGTGTGGATTTTAGAAACACCTGAAATGAAGAAACAACATAGTGGTGCAAATTTGAAGTTGGCACTTAAACACCATGTTGAAAATATCCAATGCTTAGATTTTGATGATAGCACCCCTCAAGCAATTACATACGCTGCAGCAAAACTTGCCAGTGATAAATTAGATGGACGTGATGTGGTTTTTCATATTACGGGCGGAACAAAATTGATGGTTTTGGCAATTCACAACGAACTTACGTTATTAAATAGTGGGACTGGAAAATATCGTACTTTATACACGGATACCAAAAAACAAACATTGGCATGGATGGAAACATTGTCACAAGAAAATATGACCGATGTTTTAACGCTGAATGATGCTTTGCTTATCAATGGTTACCATATTACCAACGATATTCGACCAGCCAAAGATCAACAACGTGCAGCAGCTCGTTCTAAAGTTTCACGATTTATGGCGGAAAATGTGAGCCTGCCGTATTATAAAAAAGAACGAAAAATAGCTGAATTAGCATTAGAACACAATTTACCCATAGAAAATAATCGTCAATTTTATGATGGTGGCTGGTTAGAAGAATATGTATTCCTAAAAATTCAGGGTATGCAGTTGAAACCCACTCAATATGCGATGAACGTAAAAGTTAATCAGAAGCATAGTGACACGCATAATGAAATTGATGCAATGGTCGTTAAAAATAACCGTGTGTTACTGATTGAATGTAAATCTGGAAAACAAATAGATGCGCAAGATGCAATTTATAAACTTGGGCAAGTAGTAAAACAAGTGGGCGGAAGTATGGCACAGGGTCTTTATGTCAGTGCAAAACCTTTAACTGAAGGAGATTCACGCCGTGCTAAAGAATACAATATCAAAGTCATTCAAGAAGATGATTTACCCAATTTAAGTAATTATCTGCGAGATTGGGCAAAATAATATATGTTTCCCTCTACAAGTATCCCCGTAGCCCGTTATCGTTTTACTGCGCGGATGCGTGTGCCGTTGGAATTACCGCACTATGCGGGGTCATTATTACGGGGGCAATTTGGGGCGGCATTGCGTCATATTACGTGCATGACGCGGCAGGAAAATTGCAAAGGTTGCCCTTTACAAATAACTTGCCCCTATAGCCGCATTTTTGAAGCACCCGCTCCGCCCAAAGGTAGCCATGCGCTGCAAAATTTTAGCGATATTCCCAATCCCTACATCATGGAACCGCCTCCGCCCAGTGCGCGGGCGTTGCAAGCGGGGGAGGATTTTGTGTTTCATATGGTGCTAATCGGTCATGCACGGGAACAATTAGCGTTGGTGATTTTTGCGCTGCAACGCGCCCTTGATCGTGGTTTGACGCGTGAACATGCCGATTCGGATTTACAGCAAGTCGATTATGTCGATGCCACAGGCAAAGCGCAAACCATCTGGACTCATGCCCATCCTTGCCTGCAAGAACACCAAAATACTATTGAATTGATAGCTGACTATGCAAGTAACATAAGGGCTAGAGGCGAATTATGCTTAAAAATTCAAACTCCTTTGCGCTTGCAAAACCAAGGTCGTCCGCTGGGTGTGGCAGAGCTTACACCGCGTGTATTGCTGTCTAACTTGGTGCGCCGTACTGCTTTGCTAATGGAATTTCATTCCGATCAAAAGGAATGGCGGGAAAGCGCAAAACATATCGTCCAATTAAGCCAAACCCTTCACGATACGCGCCCATTGCGTTGGTATGACTGGACACGCTATTCCAGCCGCCAGCAGCAAACCATGAAACTCGGTGGGGTATTGGGAAATTGGATTTTGCACGGCGATGAAAATACCTTGTCGCAAATCTACCCGTGGCTGTGGCTGGGGCAATGGCTGCATATCGGGAAAAATGCCACTATGGGAATGGGTGGTTACACCCTAAGTTAAAGTTATTCTCGTGTATTTTTTGTGTTTGTGTTTTTGTTTTTTGGTTTTATTTTTTAATAAGGAGTTGTTATGACGTTTGGAGAATCGATTTCCACTTGTTTCGGCAAGTATGCTGATTTTAATGGTCGGGCTAGCCGCTCTGAATACTGGTGGTTTTACTTATTCTTTATTTTAACGAATGTGGCTGGTAGCCTTATCAGTGAAACATTGGGTGCTTTGGTATTTCTTGGGCTTTTCTTGCCCTGTATTTCCGTTTGCACGCGTCGCCTACACGATACCAATAGCAGCGGCTGGATGCAATTATTATTTTTAATCCCGTTGGTGAATTTTTACGTTCTTTACCTTTTGATTAAAGAAGGTGAAGATGAGGGAAATCGGTTTTAATAAAAAAACGCTTGGCACAATGATGTGACCAAGCGTTTTTATTATCGTGATGGGGGTAAAAAAATAAAAGGTGGTATTTTAGGGAAAGTTGGAAAGTGTTTGGTATTGGGTAAAAACATAATGAGTTCCTTTTAGTAAAATTTGTTGTGGTTGGTAATTTTGAAAAAACGGTTGTTGTTGCAAATAAGGGTGTTTTGGTAAAGAATGTCGCGTGGAAGGGTTGAAAGAGTTGAAATCATGGGGTGTTCCTTTATTTGAATAGTTTAGGGAGATTGATGATGATAGTCAAGCCGTCTAAAAATCCGTTCATAATGTTTCCTTTGGGTTGAGTTAAGTTAGTTGTTAGTTAAATGGGTTAAAGTGATTCGGGGTTAGTCTTTGGTGAGGGTGTCGATAATGGTGGTAATAGTGGCAATGGTGTTGAGGGCTGTGAGAATTTGACCAAACATGATTTTTTCCTTTTAAGTAAACAATGTGTTGTTGCGATGGGTTGAATTATTACGGTAATTTCTTATAAAAAACCACTGGCAACCTTGCCATGACCCCATACCCCCATAACCCCACCCATGACACAACGCACTCCTTACCTTGCTTGTTACGATGTAAATGACGCACATCGTTTAGCGGCTGCCCTCAAAATCACGCGCCCTTATGCTTTGGGTGGACAAAAATCGGCACACGAATTGTTTTTAACACCGGCTGAACGCAATACGCTCATCCAATCCATGCGTCAATTATTAGAGCCTCGGGATGACCGCTTTGTCCTGTTACGGCTTGACCCCCGCAACAAAACGTTTGTGTTGGGACAAGCGTCACGAAAAGAATCAACCACAACGGTAGCGAACCCCGATTTTTTGTATATCGGATAGAAATTATGGGACTTTTATTGCTTGACCGTGCCAACCTCGAAGTCAAAGCCGAAGGAGAAACGCTTGCCCTTTACGAAGCGGGTGAACGCAGAGGAACCGTTCCGATTGCCTTCATTGACCGTTGCGTGATTCATGGTTCTCAAACACGGCTGGATACGGGTGTACTCATGAAATTAGCCGAGGCTGGCGTTAGCACCGTGCTGATGAGTACCCGCCAAACCCGCCGTGTTGCCATCGTTTTAGGGGTGCAGCACAACGATGCGTCGGTGCGTTTAGCGCAGGCATTGCGCGTGGTGGATGAAGCATGGTGCTTCACTTGGGCGCGAGAAGTGGTACGTGCCAAACTCGCACGGCAGCAAAAAGTGCTGCAAACCTTGCAACAACATCGTTTAGACGCACGCAAACCGTTGAGCGATGCCTTGAAAACGGTGAAACGGATTCACAAAACCCTTGAAACCATCCCCAAAATCCCGACATTGGACAAACTTCGCGGCAAAGAAGGTGCGGCGGCGAGTGCGTATTTTTCGGGTTTGGCCTCGGTTATGCCGCCGATACTGAGGTTTACGGGACGCAATCGCCGCCCGCCGCGCGATCCGGTGAATGTGTGTTTATCGTTAGCCTACACCA
>CALMCD010000114.1 GCA_937863075.1 uncultured Rhodoferax sp.
TTTTCAAATCTTGAACGACTGAATCAGAATACTCTTGGAATTGGGTATTGAGCATGTGGCGTGCTTCCACTTTTTTCCCTGCTTCATCCAGTGCCACGACATTGGATGCTACATAATGAAACATTTGGTGATGCCGCATAAGGGCAGAAAAACCGGGGAACTTGCCCATCGCCTCTTGTCCGGGGCCGTGAATCCATTGTCCTAAATCACAGCGATTATCATGGCATACGACTTCGGGGGTGAATTTTTCACTTGATTGCCCATCTAAATACAATTTCAGACGAAGTTTCCAATTTTCATGCCCGACCATTTCGGATTTAACATCCAAACTGCTCACAGCATTTGCTGCATTTTTAGCAAACCGAGAATCGGGTTCATCCGAGCCAAAGAAAAGTTTAAATAAACCAAACATATAATTCCTTTACTTTTTCAGGTTAGGTGATAGTTGACGAAACCGCAACCGCACATGCAGCGCACATGCCGTAAATAATAGTAAGCAAAGTACAACCTCAGCCATCGCTAAATAATTACTGGGTGGACGATCGCCCCACGCGCGGATCACACCTTCGGTAAAGTACAACCATACCATGAGGCTCACCCAGCGGTAGGTATACATCCGATTTTTTAGCAAGCCGATCAGTGGAATACATAACGGAATCGCCTTCAATGCAAGTGTCGAACCGCCGGGGCGTAGCGGAGCCAGCACCAGCTCCCACGCTAGGGATAAAACAATCAGCCCCAAAAGGCTGCTCACGGCAAGAACACGGGTAAGATGGATTTTATTCATTGTTAGGATGATATAGCGTATGAAGAATCGAATGAAGCGTTTCCAGGAATGGCTCGGCACTATTGCCCATGTGCCGTGGGTGCGTGCGTTGGCAACATTGCGCGAGCGTTTCCAAGAAGACCGGCTGGGGCTAACCGCCAGTAGCTTGACTTTTACCACGGTCATCGCCTTGGTTCCGTTGATGACGGTGGTGTTGGCGGTGTTTACAGCGTTTCCGATATTTTCTAAGTTTCAAAATATCCTCCAACAATGGCTGATTGATAGCCTGATCCCCGAAAACATCGCCCGCCAAGTGCTGGATTATTTGGGACAGTTCGCCGGCAAAGCCAGTCGGCTGGGGGTGGTGGGTTTGGCGGTGTTGCTGGTATCGGCTTTGGTGCTGATTTTGACGATTGACCGCACGTTAAACAGCATTTGGCGCGTGCGCAAGGTGCGTCCACTGGGGCAGCGGCTGCTGATTTACTGGGCGTGCATCAGTTTGGGGCCGATGATTTTGGCGTTGATCGTGAGCATGACCTCGTATGTCGCCTCTGCATCCAGCGGCATTGTGACGGCACTGCCATTTATTTTGTTGATCAACCCCTTGCAGGTGCTGATTGTGGCGACGGCAATGGCGACCATGTTTTGCTTTGTTCCCAACACCTATGTACGCTGGGGTCATGCGTGGATTGGTGGCTTGATGGTCGCGCTGGGTTTGGAATTAGCCAAATGGCTGCTGAGTTTTTATGTGAGTCGCGTTCCCACCTATTCATTGATTTATGGCGCGTTTGCGACTTTGCCGATTTTGCTGGTCTGGATTTACGCGGTATGGCTGATTGTGTTGTTTGGCGCAACGCTGACCGCCCATTTGCCCAGCTTATTGACACAAGATATGCGCCGACCTTCGGCACAGGGTTGGCAATTTGAGGTCTCGTTGGAAGTGCTGCGCCATCTGCACACCGTGCGCGAGCAAGAGGCAAAGGGGCTGACGCTGGAACAACTCGCCGCCGCCCTGCACCTCGACCCACTGCATTTAGAGCCGGTGTTGGAATCGTTAGCGGGAATGAATTGGATTGGGCAGTTGCGCGAGATTGTTGAAATCGGGCATGAAACCGATACCCCCATCGGCGATGCACGCTACCTGCTGCTAATCACCCCTGCGAATACGCCACTCGCGCCGCTGGTTCGGCGTTGGCTGATGAGCGATACGCCTGCCACCGAGAAAGTATGGCACATGGGACAATGGAGCAAAGCCCGTCTGCACGAGGTGCTGTGACGGTACGCAGATATTTACCGCAGATATTTACCGCAAATGCTTGAATAATTTGGCGGCAAAGCGGGTAGGGATGCGCTCACGGCGAGAGCCAGCGATCAATTCAAACGACTCTCCGGCGGTAATCGTGCCGATTTCTTCGACGCACAAATAAAAGCCGCAAAAACCACTTTGTGCCATCGCTTTCACCGCCGTATTGAACCCTAGCGCATGATTGAACTTGTAGCACGGTTCACGCGGCTGGCTGACGCTCAAAACACAATGGGGAAAGCGCAATATATCGCCCACCCACACATCGGTTTCTAATAAACCCGCCAGCGTGAGATTCTCGCCCATGCTACCGAATGGCAAGTTGCGTTGGCTGTGGGTTTCCCAAAATGGGTAGTGTTCGCTGGGATAGGCGTAAATCGCTTTTTCCAACCCGCCATGCACGGATAAATCCGCTTGCTCATCCCCCTCCAAGCCCAAACGCTTCACCGCCACCGCACCCGTGACAGGGGTTTTGTGAATCGCGGTCAAGATAGCACGGTCATCCATCATCACCTTGCGGGCGATGGCGGTTTGTACGCCTAAAACGCGGTAAGCCGATGATGGCTGCAACGTATTTGACATGGCTGAAATGGCTGAAGGGGTGGTTTAGGGGTTTAGCGGTTTAGCGGTTTCCAAACGGATCGCGCATCCGGTTCGGATTATTGCGTGGTGGGCGGTTGTGTTGCCGTCCGCGTTCGGCAAGCATATCCACGCTGGTGCGCATCGGGTCGGGCTGTGCCGTTGATGGGTTGCGTGAACGCGGAGGGCGTGCGGGTTGCTCAAAGCGACTTTCGTGGCTAATGGGCTGCTGTTGGGCCTGTTGCGTGGGTGAACCGCGCTTAGGGCCATTCTGCGGACTACGGGGAGCTGGTGCTGCCTTTGGTGCGTGATTGGGATGGTGTGGAGCGTGTGCCGCTGTGCCTTGGGGTGCATGGCGCGGAGCGTGGTGCGGCTTGGGCTGGGCTTGTGGTGCGCGTTGTGGGGTGGTGGTATTCTTTTCCCGAATACGCTGCATCATCTCGCTACGCGCAGCACGGGCGGCGGCTTGCATCACGTCGCGGCTGGGTGGTTTGCCGATTCCGCCCCAGATGGTTTGCCGTCCCATTGCAATGGGTTCGGCTTTTTCGTTGGGTTCGGGTTCAAAGCCTGCAATCACTTGAACGGGAATGGTTTGTTTGGTGAAGCGTTCAATTTCACGCATGAAACCTTCTTCATCCAAGCTCACCAAATTCACCGCTGCACCATCGTTGCCCGCGCGTCCGGTACGGCCAATGCGGTGGACGTAATCTTCGCTGATATTCGGAATTTCGTAGTTCACGACGTGCGGCAAATCGTCGATGTCGATACCGCGTGCGGCAATATCGGTAGCAACCAAGGCCCGTATTTCGCCGGTTTTGAAGCCACTCAATGCTTGGGTACGTGCCGCTTGGCTCTTGTTGCCATGCAATGCCATCGCGCTGATGCCTTGCTTGGACAAAAATTCTGCCACCGAGTTTGCGCCAAATTTGGTACGTGTAAATACCAAAACCTGACTCCACTGGTGTTCGTTGATGATGTGGGCGAGCAAGGCTTTTTTCTTGCCGCGTCCTACCGGATGAATCACCTGCGTAATGCGTTGCACGGTGGTATTGCGGGGCGTGACTTGCACGGTTTGCGGGTCTTTCAGCAAACCGGAAGCGAGTTCCCGAATTTCATCGCTAAAGGTGGCAGAGAACAGCAAACTTTGCTTATCCTTTGGCACGGCAGCGAGGATTTTTTTCACGTCATGGATAAAGCCCATGTCCAACATACGGTCGGCTTCATCAAGGACGAGAATCTGCACATGGTCTAAATCCAACATACCTTGCTGCATCAAATCCAGCAAACGCCCGGGCGTGGCTACCAGAATATCCACCCCTTTTTTCATTTTGGTGATTTGGGGGTTCATGCCCACGCCGCCGAAAATCACGGTGCTGGTGAGTTGCAGGTATTGTCCATAGCCGCGCACAGCCTCTTCGACCTGTGCTGCCAATTCGCGCGTGGGGGTGAGTACCAAGGCACGGATGCCGATTCCGCCAAAACGATTTTGCGCACTGCGGCTCATGGCGAGTCGGTGCAACATGGGCAGGGTAAAGGCAGCGGTTTTACCCGTTCCGGTTTGTGCGCCACCCAGCAAATCTTTGCCTTCTAGTACGATAGGAATCGACTGAGCCTGAATCGGCGTGGGGGTTTCGTAACCTTGCTCACGCACGGCTTTCACAATGGCAGCAGCCAAGTTCAATTCTTCAAATTTCATGGATTGTTGCGCTTATCCAGAGCGCTAGGGATATCGATCTATCCTGTACCAAGGTGGTGACAGTTCAGTCTAAGACCGATTGATTCAAAAATGCTGAAATGCAGCGTTTGCGGGTAACTGAAGCCACGCAATGCCCCTATTGTCGCACGGTCTGCGAAAATAAGGTGTTTCAATCCAGAAATCAAAAAATTAAGGAACCCACTCAATGGCGCAATACGTTTTTTCCATGAACCGTTTAGGCAAGATAGTGCCGCCTAAACGCCACATCTTGAAAGACATTTCCCTCTCCTTCTTCCCCGGAGCCAAAATCGGCGTACTGGGTACGAACGGCTCGGGTAAATCCACACTGCTCAAAATTATGGCAGGCGTGGACAAAGAATTTGAGGGCGAAGCCATCCCGATGGCGGGATTGAACATCGGTTACCTGCCGCAAGAACCCCAACTTGACCCCACCCAAACCGTGCGTGAAAGCGTGGAAGCGGGTATGGGCAATGTGTTCGCCGCCAAAGCCCGTTTGGAAGAGGTTTACATCGCTTACGGTGATGAAAACGCCGATTTTGATGCGTTGGCCGCCGAGCAAGCCGATTTAGAAGCCATTATTTCCAGCGCGGGAACCGACTCCGAACACCAGTTAGAAATCGCTGCCGATGCGCTGCGCCTGCCCCCGTGGGATGCCAATATCGGCGTACTCTCCGGCGGTGAAAAACGCCGCGTAGCGTTGTGCCGTTTGCTGCTGTCGAAACCCGATATGCTGTTGTTAGACGAACCGACCAATCACTTGGATGCGGAATCGGTCGATTGGCTTGAGCAATTCTTGCAACGCTACCCCGGAACCGTGGTCGCCATTACCCATGATCGTTACTTCTTGGACAACGCCGCTGAGTGGATTTTGGAACTCGACCGAGGTTCTGGCATCCCCTACAAAGGCAATTACAGCGATTGGTTGAGCCAAAAGCAAGCGCGTTTGGAAGCCGAGCAAAAAGGCGAAGAATCCCGTGCCAAAGCCCTGAAAAAGGAATTGGAATGGTCACGCCAAAACCCCAAAGCCCGTCAAGCAAAAAGCAAAGCCCGTTTGGCACGCTTTGAAGAATTGAGCGATTTTGAATACCAAAAACGCAACGAAA
Organism: uncultured Rhodoferax sp.; assembly: GCA_937863075.1. Classification (GTDB taxonomy): domain Bacteria; phylum Pseudomonadota; class Gammaproteobacteria; order Burkholderiales; family Burkholderiaceae_C; genus Allorhodoferax. The sequence continues at coordinate 5,469 of CALMCD010000114.1, forward strand.
CCAATGAGATTTTCATCCCCGTAGCCGACCGTTTGGGACATGAGGTAATTGAATTTACCAACGTGACCAAATCCTTTGGCAACCGCGTGCTGATTGATGACCTGAGTTTCAAGATTCCTGCGGGCGCGATTGTCGGGATTATTGGCCCGAACGGTGCGGGTAAATCCACGCTCTTCAAGCTGATTGCAGGACGCGAAAAAGCCGATTCCGGCAATGTGAAAATCGGTTCGACCGTCAAAATGGCGTTCGTCGATCAAAGCCGCGATGATTTGTCCAACGACAAAACCGTATGGGAAGACATTTCCGGCGGCTTGGACATCTTGAATGTGGGTAAATTCCAAATGGCGAGCCGCGCTTATTGCGGACGCTTCAACTTTAACGGCGGCGATCAGCAAAAACGTGTTGGCACACTCTCCGGCGGTGAACGTGGACGTTTGCACCTTGCCAAAACCCTGATCGCAGGTGGTAACGTATTGATGTTGGATGAACCTTCTAACGATTTGGATGTGGAAACTCTCCGCGCGTTGGAAGATGCGTTGCTGGAATTTGCTGGCACGATCATGGTGATTAGCCATGACCGCTGGTTCCTTGACCGTATCGCCACCCACATTTTGGCGTGCGAAGGCGATAGCCAATGGACATTCTTCGACGGCAATTACCAAGAGTACGAAGCCGACAAGAAAAAACGCCTCGGCGAAGAAGCCGCCCGCCCCCACCGTATGCGTTTCAAAGCGTTGAAATAAATGCAATCCATCACCGCCCTCATCCTTGCAGGCGGGCGCGGGATGCGCATGGGCGGTGTGGACAAGGGCTTAATGCCCTTGGGCGCACGCACGATGGTGGAGCAGGTCATCGAACGCCTGCAACCCCAAGTCGGGCGCGTGCTGATCAACGCCAACCAAAACACCGCGCATTACGCCGCCTTCGGGCATCCCGTCATCACCGATGCCATGCCCGATTTTGCAGGCCCCTTGGCGGGTTTGCAAACGGGTTTGCTGCATTGCACCACGCCCTATTTGGTCACCGCACCGTGCGATTCGCCCTTTTTTCCGCTGGATTTAGTCGCACGTTTGGCACAAGCACTGCACGCGAATAAAAGCGATATAGCCGTTGCCGTCACCGGTGAAGGTGCAACCCGCCAACCGCATCCGGTTTTTTGTTTAGTTTCTATAACCGTCTTGCCGCATTTAACGAACTATTTACAAAACGGCGGCCGTAAATTTGAACGCTGGTATTCCACCCTAAAAACCACCGAAGTGTATTTCGCGGATGAAAAAGCGTTTCGGAATATCAATACGTTGGAAGAGTTGAAAATGACGGTGTAAGCGGGTGCTTCCTTTCGTTAAAGTGGGTATAGTTGATAGTGTATTTTTTACAACCACTCAACACCAGAAAAATCATGGACTTTATCGACCAAATCCGTGCCATTGCATCGCGCATTGAAGCTACCAAAAACCTGATTCAGACCGAGGAGGCGACAAAAAATGCCTTCATCATGCCGTTGATTCAGGCATTGGGGTACAACGTATTTGACCCACTGGAGGTAACGCCGGAATTGGTAGCAGACATCGGAACGAAGAAGGGTGAAAAAGTTGATTATGCAATTCTCAAGAATGGTAAACCCATTATTATTTTTGAATGCAAAAAATGTGGCGTTGATTTGAATATCAATCATGCTGCACAACTTTTACGTTATTTCCATGTAACAGAAGCTCGATTTGCAGTTTTAACCAATGGCATTATATTTCAGATATTTACCGATCTTGAACAGCCCAATAAAATGGATGAAAAGCCATTCCTTGAGTTTAATATCCTTGATTTCAAAGAATCTGAAGCGGAGGAGTTGAAGAAATTTGCAAAATCTTCATTTGATATTGAATCAATATTGGTTACTGCCAATGAGTTAAAATATACAAGACATATCAGAAATATATTGCAACAATTAGTGACCAATCCAACGGATGATTTCATCAAACTGATTGCAGCAGATTTGATTGCGGGAAAAAGATTTACACCTGCCATTCGAGATCAATTCGCAAATATATCAGTGAAGGCATTTAAATCACTTATATCGACTATTATCAATGACAGGCTGAAGGTTGCAATGTCCCCAGAGCCTTTACCTCATGTAGAAGATGAAGAAAAGAAGGAAGTTATTGTTTCTGAATCAAAATCGGAGATAGTTACAACAGCCGAAGAATGGGAGGGATTTTTTACCATTCGCTCTATTCTCAGAGATTTCGTTAGCCCCAAAAGGATTTTTATTCGTGATGCAATGAGTTATTGCGCTATCATCTTGGATGATAATAATAGAAAACCAATTTGTCGTTTACGCTTTAATAATCCTGAACGATTAGTTATTAGCTTATTTAATGGAAAAGAAGAAGAAAAAATCAATATCAATGATGTAGATGATATTTATCAGTATTCGGATAAACTCAAAGCAACCTTGTTTTCCTATATCGGGGTACAAAATAAAGATGATAATACACAGCCGACAGTTTTTGTGTAGTCATTAAGTACCCATCATTGGGTGCTTTTTAAACACGTCATGTTAATAAACAATGGTAATGAAAATAATACTATGCAAGTTGATGTAAAAATTGTAGATGAACGCCTGCGCACGCAAATGCCCCGTTATGCCACCACCGGAAGTGCGGGTTTGGATTTGCGGGCGTGTATTGCCGAGCCGATCACGCTTGCGCCGAATACGTGGGAGTTGATTCCGCTGGGGATGGCGATGCACTTGGAGGATTCCGGTTATGCTGCATTGATTTTGCCGCGTTCGGGTCTGGGGCATAAGCATGGCATAGTGCTGGGTAACTTGGTGGGCTTGATTGACAGCGATTACCAAGGGCAGTTGATGGCCAGCGTTTGGAATCGCAGCGAGGTAGCGTTTACCATTGCACCGCTGGAGCGGATTGCCCAGCTTGTTATTGTCCCTGTTGTGCAGGCACAATTTAACATTGTCGATACTTTTGAAGCCAGTCAACGCGGAGAAGGTGGCTACGGTTCTACCGGAAAAGATTAACAAGGATTCACCATGCGATACTCCCTGCACCCTGCGCGAAACCGCTTGCTTGCCCTCTGTCTGGCGGCTAGTTTGGGCGGATGCGCCAACATTCCACCCGAAGCACCCGAATTGTCCATCCAACTGGGGCATCGCATTTCGGCACTGGAAGCCGCGCATATGCGCTTGGTGCAGGAGTTTTTTCCGCTAAACGCAAGCGTGTTGACGAATTTTTACAAGATGTTTGGGTTCCCACTTTTTCGCAAGAATTTTTCAACGACCCTAAAATCGACAATGTTTGGAAGCAGGTCATCCAATCACAAGATCCGAAAGATCGGCGTAAATTTATCGCCATCGCTGGTAGCAAACTGCAAGAGCGAATCAACAAAAAACGCAGTGAATTATTGCAGCCCTTGGATGCGTTAGAAGCCGCTATGGTGCGCAAATTGCAGGAAGAATATAAACAAACCCATGCAATGAATAATACGCTCACCTCTTTCTTGCAAACGTCCGCGAAAGCCGATGATAACCGCAGGCGTTATATGGGCATGGTCAGTGGCGGGCAGGACAAAGGTTTAGAGAGCATGATTATCGAAACCGAAGCCGCTTTGGTCGATCTTTTTAGTGCCAAAGATGATACCGATCAATACATTATTAAAATAAATAAACTGTTGAATAAAATTTCAAAATAAGGAAATAAAAATGGCTATTGATTGGGATAAATTTCAAAGCGAGATGGATGAATTGGTTATCCATTCGGGGGAGCGAACCGATGCCGCGCTGGCAAGCCAAGTCTCTTCTATCACCCGTTTAACGGATGAGGAAATTCAAAAAATGTTCCCCGAACCCGCTGACGTGCGTAAACTCATGGAATTGATGGAAATTGTGAAACGTTCCGGCGAACATAACGAGAAAGTCAATAAACTGGTAGCCAATGCCGACCAGTATGCGGGTGTTATGTTGAAATTATTAGCCACCTTTGTTTGAAGAATAAAGGGATATTGTGCCTATGCCGTCAATGAATTATTCGGAATCTTCTATTCGTGTCCTCAAAGGATTAGAACCTGTCCAGCAACGTCCGGGAATGTATACCCGCACGGATAACCCGCTGCATATTATTCAAGAGGTGCTGGATAACGCCGCCGACGAAGCACTCGGCGGTTTTGGACGGAAGATTCGGGTGATTCTCCATGCCGATGAATCGGTGACGGTAGAAGACGATGGGCGCGGCATTCCCTTTGGTATGCACCCCGAAGAAAATACGCCCGTTATCGAACTGGTTTTCACCCGTTTGCACGCAGGCGGCAAGTTTGATAAGGGCAAGGGCGGTGCGTACAGCTTTTCCGGCGGGCTGCATGGCGTGGGCGTGAGCGTGACCAATGCGCTGGCGCTGCGGCTGGAGGTGCAATCGTTCCGCGAAGGCATGGCAGCCAAAATCGTCTTTGAAAACGGCGATGTACGCGAACCCCTCACCCTGCAACCATCCGAAACGCCGACCAAAACCGGCACGGCGGTGCGGGTGTGGCCAGACCCTCAATACTTTGAATCCGCCAATTTGCCAATGGGCGAACTTGTCCACCTGCTGCGCAGCAAAGCGATGCTAATGCCCGGTGTGCGGGTTTCCTTATTGGTCGAAAAAAACAAGGATTCTTCCAAAGATTCTCAAAAAGAATCTTCTCAAACATGGCTCTACAAAGGCGGGCTGCGCGATTACCTCTCGCAAAACCTGCCCGCCGAGCCGCTCATCCCGCTGCTGGAAGGCGAAGGTTTTGCCGATGCCCAGAACGAACAGTTTGCCGAAGGCGAGGGCGCGGCGTGGTGCGTAGCCTTCACCACCGAAGGCGCAACGGTACGCGAAAGTTACGTGAACCTCATCCCGACCAGCGCGGGCGGCACGCATGAAAGTGGGCTGCGCGAAGGGTTGTTTCAGGCAGTGAAAGGGTTTATCGAACTCCATTCCCTGCTGCCCAAGGGCGTGAAACTGATGCCGGAAGATGTTTTTTCCCGCGCCAGCTACGTGCTATCTGCCAAGGTGCTTGATCCGCAATTTCAAGGGCAGATTAAAGAACGCCTCAATTCACGCGATGCCGTGCGGTTGGTGTCCAGCTTTGTGCGCCCGATGCTGGAATTGTGGCTGAATCAGCATGTCGAATCGGGCAAAAAATTAGCCGAACTTGCCATCAAAACGGCGCAGCATCGGCAACGGGCGGGGCAAAAAGTCGAAAAGCGCAAAAGCTCTGGCGTGGCGGTGTTGCCCGGAAAGCTCACCGATTGCGAAAGCCGTGATACCGCTTACAACGAGGTTTTTCTAGTCGAAGGCGATTCAGCGGGCGGCAGCGCCAAAATGGGGCGCGATAAAGAATACCAAGCGATTTTGCCCCTGCGCGGCAAGGTGCTGAATACGTGGGAAGTGAACCGCGACCAGCTTTTTGCCAATAACGAAATCCACGATATTGCCGTAGCGATTGGCGTTGATCCGCATGGCGTGGACGATACGCCCGACCTTTCGGGTCTGCGTTACGGCAAAGTGTGCATTTTGTCGGATGCGGATGTGGATGGATCGCACATTCAGGTATTGCTGCTGGGCTTGTTTTTCCGGCATTTTCCAAAGTTGATTGAGACGGGGCATATTTACATCGCCCGTCCGCCACTGTATCGGGTGGATGCGCCCGCGCGGGGTAAAAAACCGGCTTCTAAAGCCTACGCGCTGGATGAGGGCGAGTTGCACGCGCTTTTGGATAAGTTGCGCAAAGAAGGCGTGCGTGAAACCAGTTGGAACATCAGCCGCTTCAAAGGTTTGGGCGAGATGAACGCCAATCAGTTGTGGGATACCACGCTCAACCCCGATACGCGCCGTTTATTCCCCGTTCAGTTGGGCGATGTGGATTTTGTGCAAACCGAGCAAATCATCACCCAGCTCATGGGCAAGGGCGAGGCCGCCGCCCGCCGTGAGTTGATGGAACGGCATGGCGATAGCGTCGAGGTGGATGTATGAAAGCCCTGCGGGTTGTCGCATCGGCAATCTTCAGTTTGCTGGGTGGGCTGATAGCGGGGGTGGCGTATGCCGATATTTATACTTTTGTCGATGCCAAAGGGGTGCGCCATTATTCCAACATCCCCAACGACCCCCGCTTCGTCAATCTCACCGACCCCAACACGGGCAAAACCCGCTTGCCCAATGCGGGAAAATACAAATCGGGCACGCCCAATGCCACATGGGGGGCGATGGGACGGAGTAGTTCCACCTTCAAAAATGCCGCTACGTTGGAAACCAACCCCTCGTATTTAGCCGTCAAACCCTATATGCAGGCGGCTGCGGTGGAGTATGGGATTGATCTGGCGCTCCTCAAAGCGATTATTGCCACCGAGTCAGCTTTCAATCCGCAGGCCGTATCCCCCAAAGGCGCACGGGGCTTGATGCAGGTAATGCCCGCCACTGCACAGCGTTTTGGCGTGGCGAATGATGGTGAGGGCAGCATCGCCGCGAAACTCGCCGACCCCCAAACCAACATCGCCACCGGAACGCGCTATTTGCGCTACTTGCAAGGTTTATTTCCGGGGGATTTGGAATTGGTGATTGCCTCCTACAACGCGGGGGAAGGCGCGGTAAAACGCTACGGCAATCGCATCCCCGATTACCCCGAAACCCAAAATTATGTGCGTAGCGTGATGCAGTTGTACCAACAATTCAGTGCGCCCAGTAAATCGTGAATATATGATAAAACCTGCTTTATATGGCTTGAATAATACCAACAGAGACTTCTCTCATAAAGAAGCATGGGGTAAAAATCAATTTAATTCCTCTTTTCCAGTGGCATTGTGTTGCTATTTGCATGATAGAAACATACCAGCTAACTATTTGGCTATTGCCAATGGAGAATTAACAGTAGCTGAAATTTCAATAAACCAAGTTTTTAATTCCAATCCAAATGATGCAAGTGTATATTTTGCATTTGAAGCATCGCATTCACCCTACCAGAAATATGTAGTGGGTAAACTGCCACGAACAGATTTGGTGATTCAAAATAATGGAAATTGCATTGCTTGTTTTGAAATCAAACTCACAGCACTCCCTGATAATGTCACCTGTGAGTGGAGTGAAGATAAATACGGAAGTGAAATAGTGATAAGGCCAGATACCATTGTGTATTTGGCTTGTAGTCTAGCATTGGGTTTGGGTGATAAATTAAATAGCACGCTTGAAACAATTTTCATTGATGATTGGTCGGATGAAAGACAAGTCCTCCAGTATATAGATGAAATCGTGGATTCTATTTTTAGAATATCCAAGGTATTGGAGAAAGATCAAAAATCATTTCTTATTCAACCCATATGGAAGACCAAAGGAAAATCACCAGAATTGGCAGAAAATTGCTTGGATGTTTTTGTATGGAGCGATGCGGGATTTGCCAACTTCATTGCATCTATTGCATACAAAGGGGAAAATGAAAAATACACTACCATAACAAGGCAAATTAGAACCGTGGTTTGGCTATATAAAATGTTATTGGAGATAAAAGAGGCAGGAAAATTTAACCCCAAGAAAATTATTGATGAATTAACGTATAACACAAAAAATGATAAAGCATTCGCTTCATCTGGCAATATTACCAATCAATATATGCAATGCGATCGATTGGTTAAGCCCATCATCCAGAAATCTGAAATCAAGAACCTTGTTTTAGGAGAGGGACAAAATTTACTGAGCCCAGAAAGACGATTTGATGCAATTTTATTCAACTCGCCGGGATTGTTTTTATGAAGTGTGTTGATTTATTTTCAGGTTGTGGTGGTTTATCGTTGGGTTTTGAAAAGGCTGGATTTAATATAATTGCAGCATTTGAAAATTGGGATAAAGCGATTGATGTGTATCGAGAAAATTTTCCTCATCCTATTTTTTCGCAGGATATTAGGAACGATATTGAAACAGCAGAAAGAATAAAATTATTGCATCCCGAAATAATTATAGGCGGCCCACCGTGTCAAGATTTTTCGAGTGCGGGGAAAAGAGATACCACCCAAGGTAGGGCAGATTTAACCTACCATTATGCCAATATAGTTTGCAATGTGAAGCCTCAATGGTTTCTCATGGAAAACGTAGAGCAAATCAAAAAAAATCATGTGTTACAGGCAGTGACCCAACAGTTTATGGATGCGGGTTACGGTTTGACAGCCGTTATATTGGATGCTTCTTATTGTGGCGTGCCGCAAGCAAGAACGCGATTTTTTATGATTGGACATTTAGGTGATGGCCATAATAATCTAACCGAGGTATTGCGGAATAATCTGGCAGATGCACCGATGACCATTCGTGATTATTTGGGTGATGAACTTGGGGTTGAATACTATTACAGACATCCGCGAAACTACAATCGCAGGGGTATTTTTTCGATAGATGAACCAAGCCCGACTATTCGGGGGGTTAATCGACCGATTCCCAGTGGTTATACAATAAATTCATGTGATCCAAAAAATATCCATATCAATGAAATAAGACCACTGACAACTATTGAAAGAAGCTATCTCCAAACCTTCCCCAAGAATTTTAAGTTTATAGGTACTAAAACCAACTTGGAGCAAATGATTGGAAACGCAGTTCCGGTGGAATTATCTTTTTTTGTGGCACAGGCCATTCAAGAGTACCTTCAAAAAGGTAGCATCAAAAATTCGTTATTTGATAATTCTGAATTCCACCTCCCTATTAAACCATTAAAAAAATAAATCAATTTAATGATGCTGAATGAAGACGATACCAATTCAAACACACTAGCCCTCGCCCACTATGCCCAGCGTGCGTATTTGGAATACGCGCTTTCGGTGGTGAAGGGGCGGGCTTTGCCCGATGTGTCGGATGGGCAGAAACCCGTGCAGCGGCGGATTTTGTATGCCATGTCGCGCATGGGGCTGGGCTTTGGCGGAGCCAACGGCAATACGGGGGCGCGTCCGGTGAAAAGCGCCCGTGTGGTGGGCGATGTGCTGGGGCGTTTTCATCCGCACGGCGACCAAGCCGCTTACGATGCCTTGGTGCGTATGGCGCAGGATTTTTCGCAGCGCTACCCGTTGATTGACGGGCAGGGTAATTTTGGTTCGCGCGATGGTGACGGTGCAGCGGCTATGCGGTATACCGAGGCGCGTTTGGCGAAAATCAGTTCCCTGCTGCTGGATGAAATCGACATGGGTACGGTCGATTTTCGACCCAATTACGATGGCTCAACCGAAGAACCCTGCCAACTTCCCGCGCGTTTGCCGTTTACGCTGCTCAACGGTGCAAGCGGGATTGCGGTCGGGCTGGCAACGGAAATTCCCAGCCACAACCTGCGCGAAGTGGCGAATGCTTGTATCGCCCTCATCAAAAACCCTGAATTGGATTTAGATGCGTTGATAACCTTGCTTCCGGGGCCGGATTACCCGGGCGGTGGGCAAATTATCAGCAGCCCCGCCGATATTGTGCAGGCGTATCGAACCGGACGCGGCTCGCTGAAAGTGCGGGCGCGTTGGAAAATCGAAGAAATGGCACGCGGGCAATGGCAAATTGTCGTGACCGAGTTGCCTCCCGGAGCCAGTAGCCAGCGCGTATTGGAAGAGATTGAAGAAATCACCAACCCGAAAGTCAAAACAGGGAAAAAGGTGGTGTCGCAGGAGCAAACCCAGCTCAAAACCACCTTGCTCGCGGTGTTGGATGCGGTGCGCGATGAATCCAGCAAAGATGCCCCCGTGCGGCTGGTGTTTGAACCCCGTAGCAGCCGTATCGACCCGCAGGAATTGATTACGGCTTTGCTGGCACACACCAGTTTGGAAAGCTCCAGCCCCATCAACCTCACCATGATTGGGTTGGATGGCAAGCCTACGCAGAAATCGCTGCTCCAAATTGTGCAGGAATGGATCGCGTTTCGCCGTAGCACCATCGAAAAGCGCACGCGCCACCGACTTGGCAAGGTGCAAGAGCGCATCCACATTTTGGAAGGCCGTCAAACGGTGCTGCTGAATTTGGACGAGGTGATTGCCATCATCCGCCAATCGGACGAACCCAAGGCGGAATTGATGGATCGTTTCCATCTCAGCACCGTGCAGGCCGAGGATATTTTGGAGATTCGGTTACGCCAGTTGGCGCGGCTGGAGGCGATCAAAATCGAACAAGAATTATCGGCACTGCGCAGCGAACAAGAAACGCTACAGGATATTTTGAACAATCCCGCCACCTTGCAACGCCGGATGGTGCGCGAAATAGAAGCCGATGCCAAAACCTTTGCCGATCCGCGCCGTACCCTGATTCAAGCGGAAAAACGCGCCGTGCAAGAAATCAAGGTGGTGGATGAACCCGTGACCGTCATCATCAGTCAAAAAGGCTGGGTGCGCACGCGCGGCGGTCATGGTTTGGATGCCAGCACTTGGACGTTCAAAGCCGGTGATTCCTTGCACAGTTGCTATGAATGTCGTAGCATTGATTGCTTGCTGGGCTTTGGTTTGAACGGAAGGGTGTATTCGGTGGCAGTGGCGGCACTTCCGGGGGGGCGGGGCGATGGTGTGCCGATTACATCGCTCATCGAACTGGAAGCCGGAACGCACATTCCGTTTTATTTTGCGGGTGCTGCAAACACCACATTCCTGTTAAGCAGCAGCGCGGGTTACGGCTTTTTGGCGACGGTAGAAAACATGGTATCGCGCCAAAAAGCGGGTAAAGCCTTTATCACTTGCAATGCAGGCGAAACGATTTGCGAGCCTTCGCGCATCGACAACACCACCCATGTGGCGTGCATTGCCGCATCCGGTCGGGTGATGACGTTTGAACTGGCTGATTTGAAATCCATGCCCAACGGCGGGCGCGGTTTGATGTTGATGTCCTTGGAAGAGGGCGATACGTTTATCGGCGCGGCGGCTTATCTGCGTAGCGTGAAAATTACGGGCATCGGGCGCGGCGGCAAAGAGCGGGAAGAAATTCTGGAAATCCGCAGCCTCAACAACGCCAAAGGCATTCGCGGGCGCAAGGGCAAGGAAACCCATTTCGGTTTCAAACCCCAACGGATAACGAAAAACGATTAAAACCTTATGAATGAATTGACTACGTCCTTCTACTTCACCCTGTTTTTTCTAGCCCTGTTGTGCAGTAGCACGGTGCTGAAATGGTGGCTGGCTACGCGCCAAATGCGCCATGTGGCACGGCATCGGGGCGCAGTTCCGGCGGCATTTGCTGCCAAAATTGCGTTACCAGCCCACCAAAAAGCGGCGGATTACACCATCGCTAAAAACCGCATCGGCTTGATCGAACTCTTGTTCGGTAGCATGTTGCTGGTGGTGTGGACATTATTGGGCGGCTTGGATTGGCTGAATCGCACCCTGCTGGGCGTGCTAGACCCCGGATTAACCCAGCAAGTCGCGCTGATTATTAGCTTTACCTTGATTGGCAGTGTATTGGATTTGCCCTTTACGCTCTACCAAACCTTTGTTTTAGAAGAACGCTTTGGCTTTAACAAAACCACCGTGCGGCTGTGGTTGCAGGATTTTGCCAAATCCACCCTGATTTCGGTGCTGATTGGCGTGCCGTTTATTACTTTGATTGTCTGGCTGATGGGTGCTGCGGGTAGCACTTGGTGGCTGTGGGTGTGGGCGGTGTGGATGGGGTTTAATGTGCTGGCGATGTTGATTTACCCGACATGGATTGCGCCGCTCTTTAACCAATTCAAGCCGCTGGACGATACCGAATACCCCAATCTGCAAACGCGCGTAACGGCTTTGATGGAACGCTGTGGCTTCCACGCCAAAGGGCTTTTTGTGATGGACGGCAGCAAACGCAGCGCCCACGCCAATGCCTATTTCACGGGCTTTGGTGCATCCAAGCGCGTGGTGTTTTACGATACGCTGTTGAAACAACTCACGCCCGATGAAGTCGATGCCGTTTTAGCGCACGAGCTGGGGCATTTTCACCACCGCCATATCGTGAAGCGCATTGTTTTGATGTTTGCCATGAGTTTATTGGGCTTGTTTACGCTGGGCTGGTTGAGCGAACAACTGTGGTTCTTCAAGGGGCTGGGCGTGTTTCCGGCGCTGGATGGAACGAATCAAGCGCTTTCTTTGCTGCTGTTTATGATGGTGCTGCCGCTGGTGGGTACGTTTGTATCGCCGATTTTTGCGCAGCTATCCCGCCGCGATGAATTTCAAGCCGATACCTTTGCCGCCAGCAAAGCCGATGCCAAAGCCCTATCCAGCGCCTTGCTGAAATTAATGGAAGATAACGCTTCCACCCTCACGCCCGATCCGTTGTACGTGAAGTTTTACTATTCCCACCCGCCCGCCTCAGAACGCCTGCAACATCCGTTGTACGTGAAGTTTTACTATTCCCACCCGCCCGCCTCAGAACGCCTGCAACATTTGGAAAAGCCATGAAACGCCAAGGTTTAGTGATTGCAGGGCATGGTCGCCATGTCTGGGTGGAAACGCCCGAAGGCGAGCGCGTCATCTGCCACCCGCGCGGCAAAAAAAGCCATGTGGTGGTAGGTGACCGCGTGCTGTGGCTGCCGAGTCAGGACGAGGGAACGATTGAGAAAATCGAACCTCGGCGCAATTTGCTCTATCGGCAAGACGAGATTCGCACCAAATCGTTCGCCGCCAATCTCGACCAAGTGCTGATTTGGATTGCCGCCGAGCCCGAATTTTCCGAACACCAAATCGCCCGCGCCCTGATTGCCGCCGAAGCCGCGCAGATTCCGGCGCTGATTGCGCTCAACAAAAGCGATTTAACCGAATTGCACGCCAAAGCATGGCAACGCCTCGCGCCCTATCGCGCAATGGGCACGATGGTGTTGCCCGTTTCGCTTGAATCCGGCACGGGCGTGGAAGCCGTCACCGCCCTGCTACACGGCAAAACGACGCTGGTGCTAGGGCCTTCAGGATCGGGCAAAAGTACGTTGATTAACCAGCTCATCCCCCAAGCGCAGGTGCTGACGCAGGAAATATCCACCGCCCTCAATTCCGGCAAACACACCACCACCAGCACCACGCTGTATTGGATGGATGCCGAACGCACCACGGCGTTAATTGATTCGCCCGGGTTTCAAGAATTTGGACTGCACCACATCGAGCCGACCCAACTCGCCAGCTTGATGCCCGATATGCGTGCCTATAGTGAAAGCGGGGAATGCAAGTTTTACAACTGCTCCCACCTGCATGAACCAGGGTGCAAGGTGATTGGTGCCGAGGGAATCAGCCCATCACGCTACAAAATCTATACCGAATTGCACCAAGAATTGCGTACAGCGAAGAAGCGGTATTGAATGAAGCCCGCAATCCTTGTCTCTACGCGAACAACCGTTTAGCCAGCGGTGAACCAGCCGAAAGATCGCGTTGCTCCAGCGATTCGTAGAGGTGATAGAGGTCCATGCCGATTTGATCCATCGCTTGGGTGGTCAATTCTTGGTCGTTATCGTCGGTGACTACGCCGTCCATAATCTCGACCAACTGCGCTGCCACATACCGCATCCGCTCAAAGGGTTGTTCGTGGCGGTCGATGTGCGTGACATCCAATTGCAAGGATACTTTGTTGATCGCCACATTGGCAGCATCTTCAGCGAGAGCGGCTTTGGCATCGTAATGCAGCATCAACATGGGCGTGGGGTTGTCGTCGGCATGGGTTAGCACCATGCAGCCGGGCAATGCACCCGCCACAAAGCCGAGATTGGTCGCGGTTTGTTGAACGTAACCCAAACTCCACGCCACCCGCGCCGCATGTAAACTCAAATTCAGTACCGCGTCGTGGGCGCTGGCAAACTGATCCAAATCGCGGGCGCGTGCCACTTCTTGCAGCATGTCAGAGAACTCGACATTCGCGCCCAGTGCATCGGCAAACGCCTGCGTTTTGGCGACGAATTCGGAATACTCAATTTCATTCAACGGCCCCGTGCGATTCGCCAGTTGCACACCTGCCTGAAATTCGCGGTAACGGTGACCGGAAACCAGTGTTTCCCATTCGCTCGTTGCCACATTCATCCCTTCAATCGCAAACGGCTTGCTACCTACACGGCGGGTTGATGGCAGTGACACAATCGCCACATCGCCCGATACCGTCATCCCCTCCGATTTCAATTTTACGGTGGCGATGGCATCAATCAAATAATCCAGCCCTGTGGTGCGCGGCAAAATCGAATTGGGCGGCGGAGGGGGGAAAGAATTGAGCGCGTCCAGCTTATCCCCTTCATCGGGTGACAGGGTGGAAGTTTCTTCGGATGTGTTGGCGGCATTTTTCTTGGTGTTTTTCTTGTCACGCACGGGTTGGCGTGGACTGTTTTTACGGGTTATCCATACGCCATGCACAATCAAGGCAACCAGTACCACGCTGCCCACAATAATCAATCCGATTTGTAAATTGCTCATAGTTCTAACTTCTTACTTCCAACTTCTTACCAATTTTTATACCTGCGCCAATGAGATGGCGGCTTCCATGTCCACAGCCACGATGCGCGAAACGCCTTGTTCTTGCATCGTAACGCCTATCAGTTGTTCTGCCATTTCCATGGCAATTTTGTTGTGACTAATAAACAAAAACTGGGTTTCTGCCCCCATGCTGCGCACCAATTTGGCGTAGCGTTCGGTGTTGGCATCATCCAGCGGTGCATCTACTTCGTCCAGCAAGCAAAACGGCGCGGGGTTCAACTGAAAAATGGCGAACACCAACGCAATCGCCGTTAACGCCTTCTCACCACCGGATAACAGATGAATCGTTTGGTTTTTTTTCCCCGGAGGCTGTGCAATCACCTGTATCCCCGCATTCAGAATTTCATCCCCCACCATCACCAGCCGCGCATTGCCGCCCCCAAACAGTTCGGGGAACATGCGCCCAAAGTGTTCATTCACTTGGTTGAATGTACCCAAGAGCATCTCGCGGGTTTCGGCATCAATTTTACGGATAGCATCCTCTAAAGTTTGCATCGCTTGCGTTAAATCCGCGTTTTGTGCGTCTAAAAACCCTTTACGCTCCCGCGCGGTGGTCAATTCTTCCAGCGCGGCAAGGTTCACCGCCCCCAAAGCAATAATCGCGCGTTGCAGGCGGTCGATTTCGGGTTGAATGCTTTGCAGGCGAATATCACTTTCTTCGATGGAAGCCTGAATCCGCGCCAAATCCGCTTTATCTTCGCTCAACTGCAATTCGTATTGCTCAAATCCAAGCCGCGCCGCTTGTTCTTTCAACTGAAAATCCGTAATGCGCTGGCGCAGGGGTTCGAGGGTGCGTTCTCGATCGGTGCGTTGCACTTCGTATGTGCGTAGCTGGGCGCTCAAGGCTTCGTAGGCGTTGCGTTGGTGGGCAAGGGCTTGTTCACGCTCCAGTTGGCGGTTGAGCGCCTGTTGCAAGCCCGCTTGGGCGGCGGCATCGCTTAAACGGTGCAATTCGTCCTGCGCCCGTTGAATTTCATCGACCACCGCTTGCGATTGTTGGGTGGACGTATCCACCGTCCGCGCTAATTCGGCACGGCGGGCTTCTAGGCTGCGCTGGGCGAATGCGGCTTCCTGCGCCTGCCGCTCCAGCCTGCGCTGCTGTTCGCGGCACTGGTGGAGCAGATTTTGCGCTTCCAGCACCGCATCTTCCAGCTCGGCATGGCGCTGCTGGGCTTCGGCGAGGGCGTTATCCAGCGTTTCAAACTGTTCTTCGGTTTCGATGCGGCGTTCTTGCCAATCGTCCAACTGGGTTTGAATATCGTGCAGCTCGGTTTCCATCTGGGCGCTGCGGTGGCGGGCTTGCTCGGCGGCTTGGTGCAGGCGCAGCACTTCCACTTGCAGGCTGTGCGCGGTGCTTTGCGTTTGCGTGGCATCACGGCGGGCAGCGGTTAAATCCTGCATCACCTGCGTGTAGGCACTTTCGGCACGCACCAAATCGGCACGCGCTTGGTCGGTCAGCAGGACTTGGGCGCGTAGTTCTTTATCGAGATTGTCAATCTCCTGCGCCCGTGCCAATAAGCCGGATTGTTCCGAATCCTGCGCAAAAAATCCCACACTGTGCCGCGTGACGACGTGACCGGACGGCAAATAAATCGCCTGCCCATCTTCCAGTTGCTCGCGGGCAGCCAGCGCGTCTTCTAAACGCTGCGCCGTGAAACAACCGTGCAACCAATGTTGCAAAACCGCTTTCAATCCGTCATCGGGAACGCGCAGGTATTGCGATAAGGAATGAAAATTATTGACTAAATGGCTTGTAATGCCCGTAGATACTGCACTACTAGCTATGTTTTTAGGAGCATCAAAGAAAACCAACTTGGCAGGCGGTGGATCGTTGGTGAAGGCACGCAGCATTTCCAAACGCGATACTTCCAACGCACCCAAGCGTTCCCGCAGCGCGGCCTCGAGTGCCGTTTCCCAACCCGCTTCAATGTGAATACGACTCCACAATGCGGCTAACCCATCCAGCCCCTGCTTTTTCAGCCACGGTTGCAATTTACCGTTGGTTTTGACTTTTTCCTGCAACGCCTTGAGCGCCGATAGCCGCGCCGCCCAATCCGCCTGCTGTGCGGATTCGTGGTTGACTTTTTGCTGCTGCACGCGCCGCGCGTCATCCCGTTCGGGCAAAATTTCTTGCAATTCCTGCAAACGCGCTTCGGCAATCACGGCGGCTTCTTGCGCGGTTTCTAATTCCAGCTCCAATGCTTCCAGCTTATCGGCATCGGGCGCGACCAAGGCTTTGCGTTCGATACTCAGGCGTTCATGGCGCTGCTGTAGTTGGCGGATTTGCGTTTCCATGCCGCGCTGTTCCGCGCCCAGCACTTGAATTTGCTGCTGAATTTGCACCACGCTATCGCGCTGGGTGTGGGCGGCTAACTGTTCCCGCTGGACGGTTTCTTCCAAATCGGGGATTTGCTGCGCTTGTTCTTCGACTTGTGCCGCGAGCAATTCGGCCTGCTCATCCCCCACCGCCGAGAGTTCGGCAAGGCGTTCCAGCTCCAACTCTGCATCTTCTTTGCGCGTCGCCCATTGCTGGATTTGGTCGCGCAGGGTCACGAGCCGCTGCTCCACGCGCTGGCGGCCTTCGACCACATAGCGAATTTCCGCCTCCAACCGTCCAATATCGGCATTGGCTTCGTAGAGCAGGCGTTGCGATTGGTTCAGCTCATCGCCCGCCGCGTAATGGCTTTGGCGCACGGTTTCGAGTTCGGCTTCAAGGCCGCGCAGGGTAGCGGTTTGCTCTTCCAGCGCATTGACGGCGGCTTGGGCTTCGGCACGAATTTTGAGCTGATTCGCCTGCGCTTCCGCCCGTTTCAAGAACCATTGTTGGTGCTGCTTGAGCGTGACATCGGCTTGCAGGGCTTGGTAACGCTGGGCGACTTCGGCTTGCTTTTCCAGCTTTTCGAGGTTGCTGGTGAGTTCACGCAAAATATCATCGACACGGGTTAAATTTTCCCGCGTATCCGTAAGACGGTTTTCGGTTTCACGCCGCCGTTCTTTGTATTTAGAGACTCCAGCCGCTTCTTCCAAAAACAGGCGCAGTTCTTCAGGACGGGATTCAATAATGCGGCTGATCGTTCCCTGCCCGATGATGGCGTAAGCGCGTGGGCCTAAACCCGTGCCCAAAAACACATCCTGCACATCGCGCCGCCGCACGGGTTGGTTGTTGATGTAGTAGCTCGAAGTTGCGCCCGAAGTGCCTTCACGCGTCAAAATCCGTTTGACGGCAATTTCTTCAAACGCATTCCATTGCCCGCCTGCGCGGTGGTCTTCATTGCTAAAAACCAGCTCCACACTGGCACGTCCGGCGGGTTTGCGGGTGGACGAACCATTGAAAATAACATCCTGCATGGATTCGCCGCGCAATTCGCTGGCACGGCTTTCGCCCAGCACCCAGCGCACCGCGTCCATGATGTTGGATTTGCCACACCCATTCGGCCCGACTACGCCGACCAGTTGCCCGGGTAATTGAAAATGGGTCGGCTCTGCAAAGGATTTGAACCCTGATAATTTGATGGAATTAAGACGCACGCTGTAACAATTTGAATAATTATTGGAATCATTTAAAGGGGATGAACCCGTGTCATATCCGGTTTTTCCAGCCAGTGGGCAAACTCATCGGCAAGCTGGGTGCTGGCTTTACAGGCACTTTTCCACGCATTGACACGCCCGCGCCAATCCGCACCATAACGCACAAAATCGCTGCGATCTGGGAGCTTGCCATTGGGCAGCATCCTCACCCATTCGGGGTTCGGGGTGAGGAGCAGGACGTTATCCAGTGCCGATGTGGCACCGTGTCGCCACCATAAATGCTTATCCAACCACCCCGGAACCACGGCTTTTTGAAAGTGGGGATACAACACAATGCCATTGTCACGGTTCGTATAACGCAGGTGTAGATGGTAATCGGTAATTCCACCGTCCCAATACGCGCCCGCAGGTGCATCGGGGATATTGGATACGGCGTTGAGTACAAAGGGAATCGAACAACTCGCCAGCACTGCCGGAATCAAATTCGCCGCATTAAAAGCGACTTGGTGTGTCGATAAATCGTGCGTAGTGAAGGGTAAGTCGGCATTGGGGCTGGAGAAAACCACCCGTTCCAACCACCAGCCCAAGGCCTTGCGTTGCACCAAATTGCTCATAAACGCGCCGCCATAGCCAATAGGTGTAAGCCAACGGTGTTCCGATTGCAAAATGTTACGTCCCCGTGCCGTCATGATGTGGAGACGGTAGCGCGGATTGTTCAGTACCTCGCTTTCCCTTCCCCGATAAAAGTTGTGCAAAATTTTGCCAAACGTTGCACTCACCTGCGCGGTATCCGCGTAATGCTGGTGAATATAGTCATACTCCAACTGCGCTAACCCCACGCGCGGATTTTTGAAGCAAGCGGCACTCATCCGCCACGCGCCGATAGACGCACCGATTAAATCAACCGGCTGCTGGGACGTAGGCAACCAGTCGCCAAAGATAAAACGATCCAGCGCCCCCATGATCAACCCTTTGGGGCCTCCCGCAGCGGCGGGGATGGTGCAAATATCACGCGCTTGCAATCCATTGCGGGCGATAGTAGCGCGGGCAGAAGAACCAGCGTAAAGGTGAAGTGCGTGCATGGTAATAAGGACGTTGAGGGGCGTTTAGCTGTACTGGGTATTTTTACCCCAATCGAAAGGGTCTTGCTGCAAAACTGCATCCATATCAAGGTCAAGCGTAACACCGACCATATCAGGGAAGGTGACCGCCATGCCACGTTCATTCGCCCCCAACTCTTTGGCACGGACACGCCATGAGGCCAGATGAATCACTCCCGCCAATGGTTCATACACCCCATGTTCAAAAGGAGCGTGCTGGTGTGCAAGGGCATCCACAATCGCAGGCGGAAAATGCCACATCCGCGCCAACGCCGCGCTCACCATCGGGTAAGAATAACCCAGTTCATTTTGTTCGTGTTGGCAGCGCAACCAATCAAAGGGGTTTTGAATATCGTTGATTTGTTCCATCCGTTCCGGCATGGCAAAGTGCATCGCCAGTTCACCGATAGCATGAATCAAGCCACAGGTAAAAGCCGTTTGTTGACTTTGATAAACCAAGCCCGCCAGCGCACGCGAAACTTTGGCGACATTGTGGCTGTAATTCCAAAACTGGGGTAATTGGAAGTTGCGCACGGTTTGGGGCAGGGAGATGCCGATGGATGCTTGTGCCATCGTCTTCACATAGCGTAAATCCAGCAATGCCAGTGCCTCTGAAACGCTGTGGATGCGTCTCGTCATGTGGAAACAAGGCGTATTAGCGAGGCGCAAGAGGCGGGCGGTGAGGCCGGTATCGCTTTGAATCAGTTCATTGACCTTGCGCAAATCGACTTCGGCATGTTCCAGTTCTACCAATAGCAACGCCACCACGCGGGGGCTGCTGGGTAAATCAAGGGGCTGGGCAAGAAGGTTTTCGAGAATCATGCCGAATTTTTCCACAAAAAAGGCCGCAGCCCCCCAATGGGACTGCGGCCTTTGTAAAGAGCGACCCGAAATTAGTGGAATTGCTCTTCTTCAGTAGAACCAGTCAAAGCGGTTACGCTGGACTTGCCACCTTGAATCACAGTGGTGATTTCGTCGAAGTAGCCAGTGCCGACTTCTTGTTGGTGCGACACGAAGGTGTAGCCACGATCACGCGCTGCAAATTCGGGTTCTTGCACTTTTTCCACGTAAGCAGACATGCCGCGTGCAACGTAGTCTTGTGCCAAGTCGAACATGTGATACCACATGTTGTGGATACCAGCCAAGGTGATGAACTGGTATTTGTAGCCCATTGCGCCCAATTCTTTCTGGAATTTGGCGATGGTTGCATCGTCCAAGTTTTTCTTCCAGTTGAAAGAAGGCGAGCAGTTGTAAGCCAACATTTTGCCAGGGTGTTTAGCGTGAACGGCTTCGGCGAATTTGCGTGCAAATTCGAGGTCTGGTGTACCCGTTTCGCACCATACCAAGTCAGCGTAGTCAGCGTAAGCAATAGCGCGGGAGATAGCTTGATCCAAACCTTTTTTGGTTTTGTAGAAGCCTTCAGCGGTGCGCTCGCCAGTCAAGAAAGGCTTGTCGTTTGCGTCGTAGTCGCTGGTCAACAAGTCAGCCGCTTCTGCATCGGTACGGGCAATCACCAAAGTGGGAACGCCATACACGTCAGCAGCCATACGGGCAGCGATCAATTTTTGGCAAGCTTCAGTGGTAGGAACCAACACTTTACCGCCCATGTGACCGCATTTTTTCACGGAAGCCAATTGGTCTTCCCAGTGAACGCCAGCAGCGCCGGAGCGAATCATGGCTTTCATCAATTCGTAAGCGTTCAACACGCCACCGAAACCGGCTTCCGCGTCTGCAACGATAGGAGCGTGGTAGTCGATATAACCTTTGTCGCCGGGGTTTACGCCTTTAGACCATTGGATTTCGTCTGCACGGCTGAACGCATTGTTGATACGCTCAACAACCTTTGGCACGGAATCCACTGGGTACAGGGATTGGTCAGGGTACATTGCAGCGTATTCGTTGTTATCCGCAGCAACTTGCCAGCCGGACAAATAAATCGCTTTGATACCTGCTTTTACTTGCTGCATTGCTTGACCACCAGTCAACGCGCCCAAGCAGTTGACGTAGGGTTCGTTGTTGACCAAGCCCCACAGTTTTTCAGCACCACGACGAGCCAAGGTATGCTCGACTTGGAAAGAACCACGCAGACGCACGACATCCGCAGCGGTGTAGCCGCGTTTGATGCCTTTCCAGCGGGGATTGGTAGCCCAATCATGCTCAAGAGCTGCGATTTGTTGTTCACGGGTTTGTTGTGTCATGGAATCACTCCGTAGGTTAACGATGGAAAAATACGTTCAATGCGTGCATTGTAGTCTTGTATAAGACTTGGGTGTACTCTTATGTCTTATATAAGACATAAAATTTTATGAAAATTCACATTATGAAAGAGGCTGCGGCATGATGAAATTAAAACCAGAATCCCGCGCGATTTCTTACTTTTTTCTCGCCTTGAGTATGTCAATGGTGGGGAGTTATGTGGCACTTTCCAAGATACTGGTGGCTGTATTGGGGGTGTTTTTATTGGCGTGGCTGCGTTTTGGCATTGCGGGGCTGGCGATGCTGCATTGGCTACCACCGCAACCGCACGAGCCACCCTTGAATCGAAGAACCCATTACTTGTTGTTTTTAGAGGCTTTTTTGGGTAATTTTCTATTCTCTATCACCATGCTGTTCGGTGTGAGTATGACCAGTGCGGTATCGGCGGGAGTCATCATGTCGACTATTCCGGCGGCGGTGGCGTTGTTGAGCTGGCTTTTTTTGAAAGAGAAAATCACCCTGCGCGTGGGGCTGGCGGTGGCACTGGGTGCGGTGGGGATTGCGCTCTCGGTTGTATCGCCACTGTCGCATTCGCCCCACACCACGGTGACGCA